>JBCCRW010000129.1:0-13664 GCA_039201055.1 Planctomycetota bacterium
CAAAAAGTCCAGGCCCAACAATTTGGCGTGCACGAGTGCCTCGTCGTCGGCCAAATCGCCCAGATACAACAAACCGGGCCGATACATCGGCAGTGGCTCGGGTGCATCATTTAGCATTTCAAGCACCTTGCTCTCGGCCGGCGGGGGTGCCCCGCGACCGGCGGCGGCGGCGCCCGCCGCTGTTCCACCCCGACTCATGCCGTTCATGCCGCCCATGCCACTCATGCCGTTCACGCCACCGGCGCCACCAATTCGACCCGGGCCACCCAGGCCACTGGGTCCACCCAGGCCACTGGGTCCACCCATGCCAGTCATGCCGCTTTGGTCCCCCATGCCACCCGGGCCGCCGATCATGCCGGGTGGCCCGCCACCGCCGGTCATCGCACCACCGCCGGTCATCGCGCCACCGCTTGTTGCACCAGAGTCAGATGAGTTCGCTTCGGAATCCTCCGCAGCGCTGACTCGACTCAACAATTTTCCGAACTGACCGGCCTTGTAGCGGCGGTCATATTCTTCGGCGAAGTGCGTCGCCACCAAACCCAAATGGGTCTCCATGTTGGTCCCAACGGCATCGCTCAACATCGTTCGCTTGGGCGCTGCCGGCGCGGCGGCGCTCATGCCGCCGGCGAACACACCTCCCGGGCCCATCCCCATGCCGCCGCTTTGATCCATGCCGCCGCTTTGGTCGCCCATGCCGCCGCGGCCCATCCCGAACATTCCCGAATCCATCCCCATGCCACCCTGGTCCATGCCACCGCCCTGGTCCATGCCGCCGCGTTGGCCCGATCCACCGCCGGACGATTTTTTGTCTTGCAGTGGTGACGGATCAACGCCTTGATCACCGCGAACCTTCATCGCGACGCCAAAGCGGACATTCCAAACGGGTCGCTTCAGCGTGGGGCTGTAGGTAACGGACTTCAAGGCTTCTTCGGCATCTTCGGGCCGAGTGGCAATTTGTGCAAAAAACAGACTCCGCGCCATTTCCAAATCGCCGTTATCGAGTGCTGTTTCGGCGTCTTTGCGTAACTGTGGGCCCGGATCGGGTGGTTCCGGCGGCGGCGGTCCGAAAATCGCGCCCAGCGGCACGTCCTGCATCAGCGAGTTCATCCAGGGCGGCATGCCGCCACTCATTCCGGGATTGCCCCCCATGCCGGCGCCACCCGATGCACCACCCATACCCGATGCACCACCCATACCCGATGCACCACCCATACCCGGAGCACCGGGGCGTCCCACGCCCCCGGGTCCGCTCATGCCGCTCATCCCCCCGGCGCCAACGGCTCCGGGACCACTCATCCCGCTTTGGCTATTCATGCCGCCGGACGAATCCATGCCGCTCATCCCGGTCGCTCCCGCGCCGCCGTATTGGTAGCCGCTGTCCTCGCCATCGGACTGGGCGTTTGCCAGCTGTGCGGGCAAGGCGATAATCAACACGGCGAGAGCCGCTGCGTGGATCCAGCTTGGCCGCACAAACCAGCCAAGGGGGAAGTAAATGGTCATGAAATCGGAATAAGGGTAAGAAGGGGGACCCGCTGGATCGTCTATGATAAGCCGATCGGGCGTGTTCTTCGCAGGCCGAAATGGGCTGGGGCCAAAAATCCTGCGGATTCGCCGGTCCAACAAATCCAATCCAGACCTTTTAAATTTCCTGCCGACGACTCGCTTTGCCCATCCGCTAGTCCGGCGACCCCGTTTTTTGAAAAATGTTTGCGGAACTTTGCCACCTGACTTCGCGTCATGAAACTGGGTCAATCCGTCGACAGTCTCCGCCCAACCCCTTCCATCCCGTCATTTCATGAAGTTCCGACGAGTCCGAATTGGTCGACGCAGGCGGGCTCGTACGCTGCGGGTGGAACGTTTGCCCGGCCGTCGCGTGCTCGCGGCCATCACGGGAACGATTTTCGACGACACCAATGCGTCGATGGATCGCGACGAATCGGAAGCCGGATTGATCGGCCGCCTGGTCTTCCTGGATCAAAATGCCAACGCGATTCCCGATGTGGGCGAGGCGTTTGCGTTGACGGATGCGGATGGCCGCTTCCGCTTTGAAAATCTGAGCGGCGGTGATTTCCGCGTCGCCTTGTTCAACGGTACACAAACCCAAGTCCAAACGTCGCCGGTCGCGTCGCAATGGGTCGATACCGTGACGGGCTTCCAGGGCGGGCGTCAAATCATCGGTGGTCCCAGCCGGCTGGTGCTTGCCGATGGCGTCCTTGTCGTACCCGATGGGGCGGGCAGTCGGATGATCGAATTGCCCGCGGATGTGACGTCGGCGATCGAATTGCCCGGTGGACTTGCCCTGGTCGTTCGCGCGGGAGTTGGCGGTGACGATGCCACCACGTCGCTGGTGGTCGATCTGAACTCCGGCGAAGTGACCCCCGTCGATTTGGAAGCCGGCCAAACGGCCGATGGATACACCTCCGTCGCCATCGGTGCCGGCGGCCGGGGAGTGGCCATCGAAGCGTCCGATGATTCGCTCGTAAAAGTGCGGGCCATCGACGTTAGCACATCCGTTTTTCAGCCCGACGTGCAATTGACGTCGACACAGGTGCCCGCCGGCACGGCCGCGTTCGTCTCGGATACCGGCGTTCGGACGCTGCTGGCTTCGCCGCAGGCGAACGGGACCATCGTTCAATTGTGGAGCAATCAATCGGCGACTCCCGTCACGCCCATCGGTCAAACCCTCGAACACACGACCACGGTCGCCGCCTTTCACGATGACGCGGGATTGTTGGCGATGCGGACCGACGACGGCGGCTTGCGTTTGTTCGACGTCGACGCGAATTTCGCACCGCTGTTTGGCATCCCCGCCATCGACGGCCCGGTGCTTTTGGACCCCGCCCACGATCGTTTGTTTACCCTGGCGTCGGAAACCGCATCGCTGCGAGTGTTCGATCTTGGCGACGGCCGCCTAATCACGGAAATGGCGATGGACCTGTCGGGTCTTGGGCCGATCGTGGATTTGGCGAGCGGACGCTTGGACGATTCACTTCGCATCCTTGGCGCCGCCGGGTTGATCGAAAGCCGGATCAATACGCCGACGGCCATCGAAGTTTCCCTTTCGAATGATCAATCGATCGACGGTTTGCTGTTTGGCGTTTCCATTGACGGCCCCAACGACCCACCGCAATTCGGCGACGTGCCCCGATTTGAATTGCTCGAAGACACCTCGTTGGTCGAAATCACGCCGATCCTGACCTTGGGGACGTTGGCTGCCGACAACGACGCATACGTGGTCGTGCCGATCACCGCCGCCCAACACGGTTCGGCCCAGATCACGCCCGGCGGACGGCTGACGTACGTTCCCGAGGCAGATTTTTTTGGCCGCGATTCGTTGTGGGTTGCCCTGCATGATGGCCAGGGGATGAGCGATCCCGTCGAAATCGTGCTGGACGTCTTGCCCGTTCCCGACGCCCCGCAAGGCATCGGTATCGATATCGACGTGATTCCCGAAAACGTTTTGCCGGGCGTTCCACTGGGCAACGTCAATGTGCTGGATGCGGACGGTTTCGATCACGATTTGGAAATCAGCGATCCGCGTTTTGATGTTCGCGATGGGCAACTGGTTTTGGTGGGCGGAACGCTGGACCATGAATCGGAACCCACGGTCACGCTGACCATCACCGCGACGGATCGCGAAACGAGCGATCGTGTTTCGGTCACTCGCGAAATTGGGGTCGGCGACGAAGACGATCCGGTCACACAGATTTTGCCAAACGAAGCCAGCGTTGATGAGAATGTCGCCGGTGCCAGCGTCGCGAACTTGACCGTTGTGGATCAAGATTCAAATCAGGTGCATGTGTTGAGCGTCGATGATGATCGCTTTGTCATCGAGGGGACGCTGCTGCGGCTTAAGGACGGGATTTCGCTGGACTTTGAAACCACACCCACGGTCGTCGTGGGTGTGACGGCAACGCCGCAGGGTGGCAGTGGTGGTTTCACCGGGGCGATCACCATTCGTGTCAACGATCGGATGGAACAGCCCACCCGCATCGACCTGACCGATCGCACGCTGATGGAATGGGTGCATGGTGATTCGGCGGGCAACCTCCTGATCGATAACACGTCTCCGAGCAGCCGCTTTGACTTTTCGGTTAGTGATACGCGTTTCACCATTGTCAACGGTCTGCTCAAACTGCTCGACAATATTTTTGTCGATCACGATCAGGAGCCCGTCATTCCGGTGACGGTGACGGCAACCGACCGAGATGGCGAATTCAATCCGATTTCGGGCACGTTTCAAATCCGCGTCCAACCCAACAACTATCGCGGTCACAACTACCACAACCCTTTTGACGTCGACGACGAGGGGACGGTTACGCCCCGCGACGTTCATCACATCATCAACTATCTAAACCAACATGGTCCCGGTCCGGTCGGGCCCGAATCGCTGCCGGAAATGATGGATGTCAATGCCGACGGTTTGATCACAGCCGTCGATGCTCTTCTGGTCGTCAATCGCATCAACCAAAATCGCCATGGTGGCCCGCAAGTTGGCGGTGAGGCCGAAGACGACGATCGGGATACCGAAGACCCGTTGATCGCCACGCCCGATCAACCCGACGGCGAAGGCGAAAAAATTGACGAGGATGACGATTCCGAAACCGTCAACGCGTCGGCAAGCGACCAATTCGTCCGTGAATTCGAACCGGGCGAAACCTTCGGCCCCTTCCCGATCGATGATTCGGATGACGACGACGACTTGAGCTGATCGAGTGTGTGGGCGATTCACCTTGTGGCATCCGCCCCGTGATTGGGCACAGATGTTTCTGCCGCAACTGGGTTCCGATGTGTTTCCCTTTAAGTGGCCGCCCCAGTACAACATCGCTCCGACGCAAGATGTGCTTTGCGTTTACCAGGATGCTGAAACGTCCTTGCGGCTGATCGAACCGTATCGGTGGGGGCTGCTTCCGTTTTGGGCCAAAGAGATGTCGATGGGAGCGCGGATGATCAACGCCCGCAGCGAGACGGTCGCGGAGAAACCCGCCTTCCGTGCGGCATTTAAGCGTCGCCGCTGCTTGATCCCCGCCAGCGGTTATTACGAATGGGCCAAAACCGCGAATGGAAAACAGCCCTATTTGTTACACCCGGCGAACGAAACCGTGTTTGTGATGGCGGGTCTTTGGGAGGAAAACAGCAAGGTCACCGACACCGATTCGCCGCTTCGCACGTGCACGATCTTGACCACGTCCGCAAACTCGGTGACAAGCCGAGTGCACGATCGCATGCCCGTTTGCATCGCCCAGGATGACTTCGAAAAATGGCTGGATCCCCGGTACGAAGATGCGGCCGATCTAAAGGGTCTGCTGGTTCCGGCTGCCGATGATTTTTTCCAACTTCGCGCGGTCGATCGAGCCGTCGGAAATGTCCGCAACCAGGGCCCTGAGTTGATTCGGGGAAAGGGTTGATTCAGGAAAAGGGTTGATTCAGGTAAATACAAGGGCGTTGCCCTGGGAGCCGAACCCAACCGCCATCCGCAAGCCCCAACGGGGCGGCCCCAAGCCAGCCCAGGGCAACGCCCTGGGAGCCGACCCCAAAAGCTATCCACCAGCCCCAACGGGGCGGCCCCAAACGACACGCGATCATGCCGCAATCATGATCCAGGGTCTACCTTCACATCGTGTTTTCGACCAAACAACGAAGACCGTTTCTGGAAGTTGGCGTCGCCCCGTTAGGGCTTTTTTGTTTGTCTGTGGGATGATTCCCCAGGGCGTTGCCCTGGGCTTGCATCGGGCTGCCCCTTCGGGGCGGGAGGCAACCACCGGCTTCTGGCGAAGTCCGGCTACGAAGGCCTTTTTCGCGAATCTTTGCCTAACCGTTCTTTCGATCCGCGACGGCCGCAGCCAACCAGCCGTTTTGCAATTCAAATTGCACGACTTCGACACCATCCAGGTCGTCTCGTTCGCCCAAAACCGGAAGGTCCAAGCGGATCGGTCGCGATTTGGACAAGACCTTGTTGAAGATCGTGCGGATCGGAAACCGTTCGCGTGCCGCCATTCGGGGGCCGCGAATGCTCAAGTGCCCGTCACGTACGAGCAACAGCGATTTCCCCTCCACACGCGGCAAATAGTTGGCTTCGACAATGAACTTGGTCAGCGGTCGATCGCGGCCGCGTTGCAGCGAGACGACTCGGATCGTTAGCGTCAAATAGCCATCACGCATTTGAACCGTGACCGGTTGATCGGGCGTCATCCGAATCGAAACGTCATCGGGCAAGTCATCCGACAGCGTGACCTGCCGCCCCATCGACTCGGCACAGCGCTCGATCAATTCGCCCACCGCGATGGCGCGGCTTCGTGGAATCAATCGCGACATCGTGTTGTTGATGGCGGACTCGTGGATCTGCAAACTAACCAGACTGTCCACCGGAGCCCGCGGGCGTGGCGATGCGGCGGCCATTTGCATGTCGTCGGCAAGCCGGTATCGGGCCAATAAACGCTGGTCGGTCGTTTGCATATCCAACACCGATGGTTCCAAACGCATGTCGTCAAGCGGCCGCACGACCATCGTCGTCAAACGTTCTTCGGCCTTTCGCCACTGCGCATCGAAACGCTGGTCGATGTTTTGGCGGATCTCATTTTCGATCCGTCGGCTGGCGATTCGCTGAGCCAACGGACGCGTCCTTTCGAATTGCCCCCGAGCGATGCTGCTGACCAGTGTGCCGACCAATGGGACCCGATCATATTGTGTTTGGACGCCGCGAAGCTGGGTCCAACCACGCACGTCGACATCCGTTCGTCGGGCTCGCAATCCCGCCGGTGTGATTTCGATGGGTTTGGCCGCGCGAAACAGGTTTTCACCACTCGTGGCCAGGGAAACCCCGTCGCGATAACCAGTCGAACGGGTTTGCACGTTGCCCAGCGTTTGCAGGTTCAGCCGCCAGCGGTCGCGGGAGGGAATCAATTCCACCGCCAATTCGCTTTGCACATCCGACGTCCCGCGAACGCGGCTGCCCAAGATGGTCGCCCGCACCGGCATCGACTGGACGGGCAAGGTCGGCATCATCCGGTTGACCAAGTCCGCCGAAACCGCCAGGCGAACGTTGGCGTTGCGATAATACCGGGAAATCTCGGTGGCGATCTT
Organism: Planctomycetota bacterium; assembly: GCA_039201055.1. GTDB lineage: Bacteria > Planctomycetota > Planctomycetia > Pirellulales > Pirellulaceae > Rubripirellula. The sequence continues at coordinate 7,084 of JBCCRW010000129.1, forward strand.
GGCGACTTCCGGCCGCGGGTCGTGGGACAACGATTCGGTCACCATCGCAATCTCTTTGCCGCTGCGGTGCAACGAATCGCTTTCGCGGGATTCCAATTGCGACAACAGCTTGACGTAGTCGATTGCCGTCGATGTCCACGGTCGCAACTGTTCGGCCAAGGTGTTGAACGCTTGGTCGGCAAGTAGGCGTCGATGGTTTGGCCGCAAATCGTGCCAGCGAATTCGATGCAGGTAGTGCATCGCGACGGCATGGCGATCGATCGATTCGCTACCGGCCGCCCCGCTGGCGGCCACTCGAATTTTATCCAAACCCAAAAACGTCGACCAATTTTCGGCATCGCCATTTTGACGCAACACCGCCTGGACCCGATCGAGACTTCGCACGATGGCGGCGTCCGCGTGGACCTGGGTTCGATGAACGCCGGCGACGTCATCACCCGCCACATCATCACCCGCCACATCACCACTGGATGCGGGGAATGCGGGATCATCGCCGCCGCGATGGTGGATTCCGGCCGAAACCACGTCGAAAACGGCGCGCCACACGCCGACTCGCCGGGTGACCGCGTGAGCGGCCGTCAACAGCAACCGTTGCCGCTCACGCTCCGGCACCGCCTCGCCCATCGCCAAACCCATCGTCGCAAGATTTTGCAGCCGATCCAAGGCTTCGGCCGCGCGCACGTCGCCCAGCCTGGGGATGTCGCCGAGGCGTTGCAATTCCGCGCGGACGTCGCTGACCCAACGCGTCAGCTCGGTATCGCCGGGCGTCGACGATTCGCCCCGATCGTCCTCCGTGGCATCCTGCAACAGCGAATCCAGGGTCGTCAACAGCGATGGCGTGCGTGGCCACGCCGTCGGCGCCGCTTCGGGCTTGGGTTTGGCGGATCGCGATGCGCTCGCAACGCGCATTTCCGGCGGCTGTAGCGCTGCCAAAGCGTTCCAGGCCGGTTCCAGGTCGACCACAATGGGCGGCAGCGAACGGTTGTCCAACGCGACCGAATCCATGCGCGAACGGCTGGGCTGGCGAAGTTGGGCGTCCCGCGGCGCGAGCGACGAAGCGTCCAGCGGGGTCTCGGGTGACGGGTCGTCGGACGTCGCGATCCTTTCGGGCACCCACCAACGACGCTTCAGCGATGCCCACTTGCCATGGATTGCGGATCGGGTTTCGTTGATCACCGACCAAGCGTTTCTTGCCAATTTGGAGGCTGTTTCACGAACCGCGAAAATCGTATCGGCGGATTCAAACGACTCGCTTGCGGTGGACTCTGGTGCAATCGATGGATCACTTAGGCGTTGCTTCCATAGCTCCCCAGATTGCGGAAGCCGTCCGCCAATCGACACGACCGTCACGGCAACGGGGTAATCACGCTGCAAGTCGACAAAGGAAGAATACGTTGCTCCCGGAACCGCTTGTGCCGCCCCGGCCTTTGCCGCGACGACCTCCTTTGAGACAACCTCCGCCGCGACGAGTTCCTCCGGTGCATCGACGCGTCGCTTGACCTGGGGGGCAAGAAGCGTCAGCGAGGGCTCCGTTGAAACGTCCGCAACGGCTGCCGCCGCGACGCCCCCCGCGACACGTTTGGCTTGGCCGCGCGATTTACCGGCTTCGGGTTTCGGTTTGGCAACCCAATCGGTTTCAAACATCAAATCGCTCGGCGAACTGACCAACAACGCTTCGGCGGCCGCTTCGACCCCGATGGCGTAGGGATCAAGCGGCGCATTGAAAGGACGTCGCGACTCCGACCACCCGGCCGCCGACGCGACTTCGGGTTCCAGGTCGTACCAGGGCCGATCGGCGGCAGGTCGGACCGAGCCGACAAGACCATCGCTCGCGGGCGACCAGGTCAGATTGCCGGCGGGAAGCCAGGCCTGAGCCAATTTGGCGAAGCCGGATCGCTTGCCCCCCAGTCCATCACCGAATGGCTGCATCCCGACGGCAGCAAACGTGATGGCCGATGAAGCCGCCAGTGGCCACAGAATCAACGATCGTTTGACGCTCTTACGCATCCTTGTCGCACCGGTCAAAAAGACTTGGGAGGTTCCTACTTTCGAAACGGAATCCCTAAAACCCCGGGCATCCGTTCCCGTACAGATCTTCGGCATTCCCCCAGCGGAAATCTCAGCCTCGCGAAAAGCCCCAACCCGAACGGCACAGCCGCCCGAAGCGGCATCACCGTTACGATCGCGATCGACGGCGTCGTCGGCAATCGACGGCGTCGTCGGCGTCGGCGTCGTGGACGCGTCACCAACCGATCGTCCGTTCCTGACCACGGTTCTGCGGCGTGGACCTGGGCTTGGTATAAACAAGTCGCTTGACTGGTCCGCCCCTGCTGTGAATTGCTTTCTGGATATGCCCGCTCCGTCCGACGAAAAATCTGTCTCCGGCCAAATTGATCACGTCCTTAACGAGGACCGTCACTTTCCACCGCCCAGCGAATTTTCCCAGCGGGCCCACATCCGCTCGATGGCCGACTACGAGTCGCTGTATCGTGAATCCATCGACAATCGCGACGCGTTCTGGGACGCCCAGGCACTCGAGCACCTGCACTGGTTCGAACCCTATCACACGGTTTGTCAATTTGAAGCACCCGACGCAAAATGGTTTGTCGGTGGCAAAACCAATGTATCTTACAATTGCCTGGACCGAAATATCGATCGCGGAATTGGCGACAAGATCGCCATTCAATACGAAGGCGAACCGGGTGACACCCGAAGACTGACGTACCGCGAATTGCATCGCGAGGTGTGTCGGGCTGCCGCGGCGCTCATGGAGCTGGGCATTGGCGTGGGCGACCGGGTCAGCATCTACATGCCGATGACACCCGAGTTACCCATCGCGATGCTCGCTTGTGCCCGCATCGGTGCGATCCATTCGGTCATCTTCGCGGGGTTCAGTGCCGAATCGATCGCCGATCGCAACAACGATGCCGAAGCCAAATTGGTGATCACGGCCGACGGTTTGTACCGTCGCGGCAAAGTCCTGCCGCTGAAGGCGACCGTCGATGAAGCCTTGGAAAAATCGCCCAGCGTCGAAAAGTGTCTCGTGCTGCGTCGCGTCGGCAACGACGACGTGACGATGCAAACCGGCCGCGACGTGTGGTGGCATGATGTCGTCGATAAGCAAAGCGGTGACCTTCCGGCGACACCGTTGGACAGCGAGACGACCCTATTCATCTTGTACACGTCCGGCAGCACGGGCAAACCCAAGGGCATCGCCCACACAACCGCCGGTTACAACTTGTGGGCCAAGCGAACCTTCCAGTGGGTCTTCGACTACCAAGAAGACGATGTTTATTGGTGCACCGCCGATTGTGGCTGGATCACCGGACATAGCTATTTTGTTTATGGCCCGCTGTCGGCCGGCGCGACCTGCTTGATGTACGAGGGCGCGCCCAATCACCCCGCCGAGGACCGATTTTGGGACCTGGTCGAAAAGTACAAGGTCACCGTGTTGTACACCGCACCGACCGCCATTCGCGCGTTCATCAAGTGGGGCGACCAACACGTCGACAAACACGATCTATCTTCGCTGCGTTTATTGGGCAGCGTTGGCGAGGGGATCAATCCGGAAACGTGGATCTGGTATCACGAGAAAATCGGTGGCGGTCGTTGCCCCATCGTCGACACTTGGTGGCAAACCGAAACCGGCGGGATCATGATGAGTCCGATGCCGGGTGCGACGACCACGATCCCCGGTTCGTGCACGCATCCCCTTCCCGGCGTCGTGCCGGTAATCGTCGATGAAACGGGTGGGCACGTCGATGCCGAACATGGCGGCATGCTGTGCATCGGCCAGCCCTGGCCCGGCATGCTGCGGGGCATTTGGGGCGATCGGGAACGCTTTATCCAGCAGTACTGGGAAATGGTACCCGGCAAATATTTGACCGGCGACAATGCCCGGCGCGATGCCGACGACTATTACTGGATTATGGGCCGAATTGACGATGTCATCAATGTTTCCGGCCACCGGCTAAGCACGATCGAAGTCGAAAGCGCCTTGGTCAGCCATGATCAGGTTTGCGAAGCGGCCGTCGTCGGGCGACCGCATGATTTGAAGGGTCAAGCCATCGCCGCGTTTGTCACGCTAAGCGGCGCCGAACCCGGTGAAGCCATGCGCCGGGAACTCAAGCAACACGTCCGCAAAGCCATCGGCGCGCTGGCGCAGCCCGATGACATTCGTTTTGCCGCGTCGTTGCCGAAAACCCGCAGCGGAAAAATCATGCGTCGTTTGCTGCGCGAAATCGCGTCGGGAAAAGAGGTCGCCGGCGACACCAGCACCCTGGAAGACTACACCGTGCTGGCGAAACTTGCCGAGGACGAATGATTGGGACCATGGCCGCCAAGTTCAACACTTCAATTGGCAACCAACGATCATTGACCATGAATTCAAGCAAGACCGCGTCGCCCCCAGATCGTCCCGCCGTTCCCGCCGGACGCGATGACCAGGCATTCCCCGAATTGAGTGCGGACCAAATTTCCCGTGTCCGCCCGTTCGCCGAATGTCTGTCCTTGAAGTCCGGCACGATCGTTTTTCAACGTGGCCAGCGCGAGGCGGACTTTTTGGTCGTGCTTCGTGGTTGTGTCGAGATTTACGACTACGATTGTCAGGGCGAGGCCCAGGTGTTCACGCGGCATTGTGCAAATCAATTCACCGGAGAAATTGATTTGTTCAGCAAGCGGAAGGTCTTGGTCGCCGGACGCACGGCGGGCGAAACCGAAGTCCTGCGTTTTGATCGCCGGCAATTTCGCGAGATGCTGGCCGCCGAACCGGATGTCGCCGAAGTCGTCATCCGTGCCTTTATCATTCGTCGGCTGGGGATCCTCGAACAAAACCTGGGTGGCTCCTATCTGATCGGCCGTCGCAACGATCCATTGACGCTCCAGATTCGTCGCTTCCTTCGTGGCAACGGCTATCCGGTCCGCACACTGTTTGCCGAAGATGAAAACGAGACGGCGTCGATCCTTGAAAAAGTAGGACTCGGCGAAGACGATCTGCCGGTCTTCCTGTGCAGCGGCGAGGACGTTTTGTCCAAGCCGGGCTTGGTCGAAGTCGCCGAGACGATCGGCATCATGGAACGGCCCGACCCGGATACCGTGTATGACATCGCGGTCATCGGCGGTGGCCCCGGCGGGATGGCCGCCGCCGTCTACGCCGCCTCTGAAGGCTTGCAAACGGTCGTGCTGGAACGCGAGGCCCCCGGTGGCCAGGCCAGCACCAGCAGCAAGATTGAAAATTATCTCGGTTTCCCCGTCGGGTTGTCCGGTCAAGAACTTGCCGGCCGGGCCCAGATCCAGGCCCAGAAATTCGGGGCCACCCTGGCGCTGCCCATGGACGTCGTTGGTATCGAAGGCCAATCACCGCCCTACGCGATCAAAATCGCCGGTGGCCATCGCGTTCATTGTCGCAGCATCGTTATCGCCAGCGGGGCGACGTATCGACGACTGGGTCTGGAAAATGATCGGCATTTCGAGGGCCGCGGCATTCATTACGCCGCCACCGCGATGGAAGGTGGATTGTGCGAGAACCAACAGGCCGTGGTGGTCGGTGGCGGCAATTCGGCGGGACAAGCCGCCGTGTTTTTGTCCAGCGTATGCAGCCATGTTCACATCCTGGTCCGACGCGATTCACTCGCCTCCAGCATGTCGGACTATTTGATCCAACGAATCGATGCGTCCAAAAAGATTACCCTGCACTGCGAAATCGAAATCGTTCGGCTGCAGGGCGATGATCATTTGGAAACCATCACTTGGCGAAACCGACGCACCGGCGTTGAAAGCTCCCATCCAATCGGGCATCTGTTTTTGATGATCGGAGCCCAACCCAATTCGGACTTTCTAAATGGCTGCGTGCTGACGGATGCACAAGGTTTCATTTGCACCGGAGCGGACGTGGTTGCCCAGGGACGTTGGCCGCTGGAACATCGCGAGCCGGAGATTTTTGAAACCAGCTTGCCCTGCGTGTTCGCGGTCGGAGACATTCGTGCCGGCAGTATCAAACGGGTCGCTTCGGCCGTCGGCGAGGGCAGCATTTGTGTGCAATTTGTGCATCGTTTGTTGGCCGAACAACTTTCACGACTCTAAAGAGACGTTTTCAAAGGGTCTTGGTTTGTTTCGTATTCTTGCACTCTCCGGCGGCGGGCTTCGCGGCGCCTTTGCGATCGGCGTCCTGGCTGAAATCGAAAAACGACTCCAACGGCCGCTGACCGATTACTTTGACCTGATCGCCGGCACGTCGACCGGTTCCATCACCGCTTCGGCGTTGTGTTTTGGCCAAACGGCAGCCGACGTCCAGCAGTTTTACGAAAAGCACAGCGAATCGATCTTCAAGCCACGCGAAGATTACGCGCCCAAACATTTGCTGCGGCCAATCTATCCACTGTTACGCCGTTATTTGAATTGGCGCAGCGGAAAAAATCTGGATCACTTTTTTCAATCACGTTACTGCCCCTTCGCACTCCGCGAATCGATGGTGGATGGCTTCGGGGAATCACCGCTGCGAGCGGCCGATCGCTGCCGCTTGATCATCCCGACGGTCAACCTGAGCGATGGCGAAACGGCGATCTTCCGCACGCCGCATTTGA
>JBCCRW010000130.1:0-13602 GCA_039201055.1 Planctomycetota bacterium
CGTTCGCGAGATGCTTCGGCCGCACCGGTCATGGGCACAAACAACGTCGGCCGCAAGGCTTGGCGTTCCAACTTGCCATCCTTTTTGATCATCCGGTACATCGTTTGTTGGTACCGTTCACCGACGGGAACGATCATCATGCCGCCTTCGACCAATTGATCAATCAAAGGCTGGGGGACCTTTTCGGGGCTGCACGTCACAATGATTTTGTCGAACGGTGCCGCCTCGGGCCAACCCTTAAAGCCGTCGCCGACCCTTGTGTGCACATTTTCAAGCTTTAGGTCCTTGATGACCTCGGCAGCCGATTCCCCCAATTCGCGGACGATTTCAATCGAATACACTTCTTTGACCAACGGACTCAGCACCGCAGCTTGATAACCACTGCCGGTGCCAATTTCCAATACCTTGTCCTCTTCATCGGGCTCCAGCGCCTCGGTCATCGAAGCGACAATAAACGGGCTGCTGATCGTTTGCCCGTGGCCGATCGGCAACGCCATATCGTAGTACGCTCGCCCCCAATCCTCACGCGGCACAAACAGGTGCCGCGGAGTGCTGCGAATGGCCTGGAGCACCCGTGAATCCTTGACGCCCGCGGCCTCGATCCGCAGCTTGACCAAACGATCGCGCGAGGCCGCGAAACGGTCATCGGCTTGCGAGTTGCCCGGCAACCATAACGCGCTAATGGCCATCCACATTCCCCAACACCCAAACAGATTCCAGCACCCAAGAACATTCCGGCATCTAAACAGATTCCGGCATCGCATCTTTACCCGCCCTGACATCGCCGGCCGGCAACCCGATCGCCAAGCACCCATGATCAATGCTCCGATGGATTATTCAAAGAAACCGACATTCCAAACACGTCGCGAAACAGACCGCTGTTTTCGCCCATCGCGACTTGTTCCAGTGAAACGTCATCGATGCCCGAAACCAAGATTGTCAGCCGACCATCCTGACTCTGGCAACGCAGATCCCGAATCCTGCCGGTTCGCCGATCGTCAAGCGCGATCGCCAAACGCAAGATGGATGCAAGTTTTGCCACCAACACACGCTGGCTGAGCGGCAGTGTCGCAAAACCTTCGTGCGAGGGTTGAGGATACGCGCGGCGGTGGTAGCGGGCGACCAAACCCACCAGCAACAAGTCTTCGCGCGACAACCCAAACACGTCGCTGTTGCGAATCAAATACAACGCATGTTTATGGTTGCTGCGAATGTTGACCGACATGCCGATTTCATGCAGCAGTGCGGCGACAAACAAGAGCACCTCGTGTCGCGAATCCAATTCATGCAAGTCGGTCAATTCTTCAAACAATCGCCGCGACAATTCGGCAACGTTCCGCGCGTGGCTTTCGTCGAAGCCGAACCGCCGCCCCAGTTGGAGCGCCGAACGAACGATTTGATTGCGAAAATCGGGAGTCCACGATCCACGCCGCGAAAGGTCTTGTAACAGTCCGACGCGCAAATTCGTATCACAAACATAGATATGCGATAACGAAAATTCTTCGGCTAGCATTTGATAGACCAATAATGCCGGTCCGAGCGTTTCGGCTTCCAGGAAGCTCGCCCCGTAACGCTTTGCAATGCCGTCGGTGTCCAGCGTGAGGACGCGTTGGGAGAAACGCGAGAGTTTTTTTGCCGACACTTTTGCTAGGGAGTGGCCATCCCAATTGTCCAACAACTGCCGAGCCGCAAATCGTACATCACCACCCAGTGCCACCAATTCGATGGCGGTGTCGCGGCGGATGGTGTCGATCATCGGCATCAGCGTCTTGGTGATTTGCGAACGCAGCATCGCCCGTCGCTTGGCACTGCCGCTGCGATAACGTTCTAATTTCCGCAGGCTACGCAGCGAACCGAGCCGATACGATTCGCTGTGCAAAATATTGCCACTGCGAATGACGATCATCTCGGTCGTCCCACCGCCCACTTCGACCACGACATTTTTGCCGTCGGCCAATTTCGGATGCTCGCGTAGGTGCGGCAGCACCGCGCTGTAGGTCATCCGATTCACCTCGGCTTCATCGATCGATTCGACGACCAGGCCGGTGGCGACAAAAATGCGGTCGGTGAACGCGAGCGCGTTACTGGCCTCGCGGACGGCCGTGGTGGCGACGACGCGAACGTCATCGGCGATCCGCACGCCATATTGCAGCGCGATTTGCCGATATTCGGACAGGACTTCGGCGGCCCGTTCAATGCTGCTTCGCCGCAATTTACGGGTATCGAAAACATCGCGGCCCAGATCCACAGCCTGGATCAACGTATCGAGCATGCGGACGCTGCGGTCGCCGCCCAGTTCCGCGATCGCCATGCGAATGCTGGACACGCCGATATCGATTACCGCGACCGGGCGCAGCGGCGGCCGGCCGGCGGCCGATGGACGCGGCGTGTCCCCGGCGGGACCGGGAAATGCCTGCGCGGCGGCCCGCCCGGGTGTGCGGAATGGCGGCGAGTGGGTGGGTGTGGTTTCCTCCATGCCCCCACTTTATCCGCCGCCGCCGATTCTGGAAAACGCGGCATCGGTTCCCGGCAAAACGTGACCGACACTTTTTTCCTGAGCGTCGCTAAGCTGGCGACTGACCCAGTGATTTGAGGATTCCTTTCCATGCAACGCCGATACCTCCACCCGTGGTTCTCCTGCCGACTGGCTCGGAAATTCCCGACACGGCAAATTTTCCGCGTGTTCCAAATTCTGCTGGTCTGCTTGATCGGAAACTTTCCGCTGATCGGCAACCTTCCGGCGGCCGCTGCGGACGCGGGCTGGAGTGCTTGGGCGGCCGACGAACCGGATGGAAAAATGCGGCTGGGCATCAACTTCGCCGGCCCGGCCGACTGGAATACCGAATTGCCGTTTTGCGACGTTTTCAAATTGTCGCGGCCATGGCTCTCCCAGCGACACGGTGCCGGCTGGGGCCAGGGACCGGAATTGGAATTGGACCCCCGCGGTTTCATCAAACGGCTCCAGCCGGGCTGCTTTGCCGAAACGCCACTGTGCACCATCGAAGGCGGCCACTACCCCAGCGGTCGCTACACGGTGTGGTATCGCGGCCGGGGCAAAATCGAATTCAGCGGCGCCGCCACAACACGCTCGACCACACCATCGCCATCGCCATCAACATCAACATCAACCTCGACCTCAACCACACCACCAACATCACGCGGGATGGGCAAAATCGAAATCGACGTGGATGCCAAACGTGGCGGGTTCTTTATGCGGCTGATGGAAACCGATCCCGACGACCTCATTCGCGATCTGCACGTGATTTTGCCCGGTTACGAGGATCGCTGGAAAGAATCGATTTGGCGAGACGAATTTCTTGAGGCCTGGAAGGGCATGAGCGTGTTTCGGGCGATGGATTGGCAACACACCAACAACAGCGAAATCGAGTCCGTCGATGATTTTCCCGAGTTGACCGATGCGACCTACACGCCACACGGATTGCCCATCGAATTGATTTGTGACTTTGCCAATCGCACCGGCATCGATCCTTGGTTTTGTGTACCCCATCGGGCCAACGACGCGGCGGTTCGCCACATGGCCAAAACGATTCACACAAAGTTGGATCCGGAACGAAAAGTCTTGGTCGAATATTCCAACGAAGTTTGGAATGCGCAATTCAAACAAGCCAAATTCGCCCAAGCGAAGGGCCAAGCCCTTGGTTTGGCGGAAAAGCCTTGGGAAGCGGGGTGGAAGTTTACGTCCAAGCGTTCGCTGGAAATTTTTGAAATCTTCGATGACGTGTTTGCTCAAGCGGGCAAGGATTTTGAAAATCGCCGCGTCATTCGTGTCTTGCCCGCCCAGGCCGCCAACGCCTTTGTGGCCCAACAAATCGTTGCGGCATTTGACGCCGCCCAGCATGCCGATGTTTTGGCGATCGCGCCGTATGTTTCGATGAACGTGCGTCCCGAGCAAGCCGAGTCCGTCATCACGTTGGGCGTCGATGGAATCCTGGAAAAGGCGCGTCGGGAATCGCTGCCCAAAGCGATCGATTGGATTCGCAAGAACCACCAAGTCGCCCAGGCAAAGGGCTTGCGTTTGTACGCCTACGAAGCGGGTCAACACTTGGTCGGCGTGGGCGATGCGGTCCACAATGAGGCTTTGACGAAGCTGTTGCAGGCAGCCAATCGATCCCCGCAAATGGGCATCCTTTACGACGACTACTTCGCCGCCTGGGAAGCCGCCGGCGGCGAATTGATGTGTTTGTTTTCGTCGACGGGCCGCTATTCGAAGTGGGGCAGTTGGGGCTTACGCGAGTACGCCGACCAGGATGAAAGCGACGCACCGAAGTTTCGCAGCACGATGCGTTGGCTGCGAAAGTAGCCCTGCCTCTCCAAGGCGTTTATAGAGTAGCTCGCCTCTCCGAGGCGTTGATAAAGTCGCTCGCCTTTCCGAGGCGAATCGCACGAACATCGTTTTGTTGCACGTCAATCGCGAAGCGATGGCCGTTGGAAGCCCCCCGGACGCAAGCCGTCTACCGACTCGCGTCCGGGGCGACAACATGCGGTTCCTTCGACACTCAAGCGAGTGGGATTCGCCTCGGAGAGGCGAGCTACTTTTCTTCGCGAAGCCCCAGGCAACGATACATCACGGCGCCCACGATCGTGCCCACCAGCGGAGCGCTGATGTACAACCACAACAGGTCAAAATGCTGGGCTGCGATCGCCGGGCAAATCGAGCGCGCGGGGTTCATCGACGCGTTGGTCAGCGGTCCGGCCACCAGTGCCTCCAAACCGATCGTTGCACCGACCGCCAAACCCGCGGTGATCGATTTTTCTTTGGCACCCGTCGACACGCCCAAAATGACAAACATCAACAGCAGACTAAGAAACCACTCGACGCCCCAAGCCGATTCGACAGGCAACACCGTTTGCGTGGCGCCCAGCTTCGTTTCCCAGCCCAACACGCCACCCAGCGCGAAGCCGGCCGCCGTCGCGCCGGCGATTTGGGCGATGGTGTAACCCGCCGCATCGCCGGCTGGAAATCGCTTGGCCGCCACAAACGCCCATGAAACGGCGGGGTTCATGTGCGCACCGCTGATATCCCCAATCGCGTAAATCAACACCGCGACAATCACGCCCCACGCGGCGGCAACGCCGGGGTGCGTCAGTGTGCCCGGTGGCACACCGATCACATTTTCGTTGACCACCATCGCTCCACAGCCGAACGCGACCAAGCAAAAGGTCCCGAAAGATTCAACCAAACAGCGTTGATAAAGCGGAAGATCCAAGGCACAAACCACGTGGGAAAAAAGCGGCAAAGCGTTTGGCACCGGCAAAACCGATTGTAAAGTCTGCCATCACCGCGTTAAGCCCGCAGCCGGAGTGCGGCTCCTGGGCAGTACTCAGGCGAGGCGCTAAACTGAGCCGAGAGTATTTGAAGCCCCGTTTTTTTGGAATGTGCGGTCCATGATTCAAGCGAATTCGGAATCTCTGAAGGTGGTGATCGTCGGTGGCGGCTTGGCGGGCCTCGCATCGGCCTGCGTTGCCGCCGCGCGAGGCCACCAGGTCACGCTGTTGGATAAGAACGATTGGGTCGGTGGCAAAGCCGCCGTGCATCAAGCCGAAGGCTACCGTTTTGATATGGGGCCCACGATCTTGACGCTGCCCAGTGTCCTGAAACGGATTTTTGCCGAAGCCGAAAAGGACGTTTCGGATTACATCGAAATGATCGATTTGGATCCGCAGTGGCGGTGCTTTTTCGAGGGCGACTCGTCAAGCAATCCACCCACCGAAAACAGCGTGCTGGACTTGGTCGCCAACACCCAGCAGATGACCCAAAACATCACGGCCTTGACCGGCGACGAAAAAAGCAGCGAAGGCTATCGTCGCTTCATGGAAATGAGCGAGAACCTGCACGGCGTGTCTGACCGGTTTTTCTTTTGGAAGTCCATCGGCGGGCTTCGCGACACGATGGAAATCGGGGGTGCCTTTTCCGCCGCCGTGCTGCGTGATGTTTTGTCGCTGAAAATGGGCAAGAGCGTCGCGTCGGTCGTCCGCAACCATGTGCCCGATGCGCGGGTGTCGCAAATGATGGACCACTTTACGCAGTACGTCGGTTCGTCGCCCTATCAGTCACCGGCGGTGTTGTGCAGCATCGCGCACATGCAAACCGATGAGGGCATCTGGTACCCGATCGGCGGCACTCGAGCGGTTCCCGAGGCACTGGCAAAGCTGGCCAGCGAACTGGGTGTCGACATCCAAACCGGCGTCGACGTGATGAAAATTAAAACCGCCTATGATCGCGTCACCGGAGTGTTGACCGCCGACGGTACCGAGATCGAGGCCGATGCGGTGATCAGCAACTGCGACGCCGTGCGAACCTATCGCGAACTGCTGGAAGAAACGCCGCAAGCCAAGCAGTTTGCAAAAAAGAATGACCCCGAACCGGCGTGCAGCGGCGTTGTTTTGTATTTGGGTCTGAATCGTCGCTACGAACAATTGTTGCATCACAATTTTGTCTTTTCCCGCGACCCGGAAGAAGAATTCGACGCGATCTACAAACGCGGCGAACCGGCCGAGGATCCGACCGCGTATGTTTGTGCACCCGCGATCAGCGAACCTGGCGTTGCACCGGAGGGCGGCGAGGCCTTGTATATCTTGGTTCACACGCCGTACCTGCGACCGCATCACGACTGGAAACAAATGTTGCCCCGCTATCGCGATGTCATTTTGGACAAGCTGCAGCGGACCGCCGGCATGGATGGGTTGCGTGATGCCATCGTTTATGAAAATGCATTGACGCCCGAGGGCATTCATAACCGCTACCGCGTGCTGAACGGAGCCATCTATGGTTTGGCCAGCCACGGCAAGTACCTGGGTGCTTTCAAGCCCGGCAATCGTCGCCGCGACCTGAGTGGTTTGTACTTGGCCGGCGGGGCGGCGCATCCCGGGCCGGGAATGCCGATGGTGATGATGAGCGGCTGGATCGCGGCGGATTCTTTGGACCAGGATGTCGAATCGGGCAGGCTCGGCACGCTCGCAAAAGCCTGATGGACGCGGAACAGGGGTCCGGAAACACCGGCGGCCGGCCCGCGAATTCTGATTTCATGACCGATGCTTCGGATGTCATGATCGAGATCCCCCAGGTTTCGGAGGTTGTCATCGGGTCATATCGCTGCGGCCCGCGGCAACCATTAGTGCTGATCGCCGGCCCTTGCGTGTTGCAAAACGACGCCATCACGGGCGAAATCGCGGCCGCGCTTGCCCATTTGAATGCAAGCGAAGACGTCCAGGTCGTCTTCAAGGCATCGTTTGACAAAGCCAATCGCACTCGACTGGATTCCGGACGCGGCCCCGGCATCGATCGCGGGCTGCGAATGCTGGAAACCGTTCGCACACAATTTGGTTTACCCGTGACGACGGACATCCACTTGCCCGAACATGCGGCGGCGGCAGCGGAGGTGTGTGATTTGCTACAAATTCCCGCGTTTTTGGCTCGCCAAACGGATCTGCTGGTCGCCGCCGCCGCGACCGGAAAAGCCGTCAACGTCAAAAAGGGTCAATTCATGGCACCCGACGACATGCGGTTTGTGGTCGAAAAATTGCGGCAATCGGGTGCCGGGGGCGTCCTGCTGTGTGAACGCGGCACATTTTTCGGCTACGGACGCTTGGTCAACGACATGACCTCGCTGATCCAGATGCGAAATCTGGGCTGCCCGGTGGTCTTTGACGCCACCCACAGTGTCCAGCGGCCCGGCGGCGCCGATGGCACCACCGGAGGGAATCGCGAGATGGTTGAACCCTTGGCTCGGGCCGCCGTAGCAATAGGGATCGATGCGTTGTTTTTTGAAACGCATCCGCAGCCGGAAACGTCGCCCAGCGACGGGGCGAACATGATTCCCCTGGACCAAGTACCCGCGACCCTTGGGCGTCTGCTGCGAATCCGGCGTGCGTTGGAAAGCCAAGCCAACGGCGACAGCTGATCCACAACCATTTCGCGCGGTCCGCATCGCACCGATTTTTGATCTCCAAAATGCCCGTTTCCGCTCACCGCTCAAAGTGCCCGGCAGAGAGTTTTGAACCCGTAGCCGGCCCTCGCCAGAAGCCGGGAAGCAACATCCGATTCGCGTTCTGGCCATCCGCAACAACCCAACATCCCAGCTGCCTCCGAAGACTCGCCCATTTCAAGGCCGCTCTGCCGATCCTGATTTGTCTTTCAATGGTTTTCGTGCTGGGCTGCGAAAACCAACAGTCACTGGTGCGAAAAATTCGCTCCACCCAGCAGCGGCAATTGGTCGAGGAAACGCAGCAGGATGATTTGGCCGAGGGCATCGGTTACGTCGACCGTTTGGTGGAATTGAACGCCGAAGAGGCCGAGCGGCAGATCGCCTATCACTTGAATCGGTGGCTCGAAATCCGCGGGGGCCTGGACGATGGCGCCAGCCTGCCGGACCTGTTCAAGCCGCTCAACGCGATCGTTGACCAGGGCGAATTGGAGCGGCGATTTTCACAGACGCAATTCGATCGCACCGACATTTTGCACTTGCGAAACGCGTTTCTGTTTTCGCGCATGGTCGAACACATCGATTCACCCGAGTCGATGCACGATGACCCGCTGCTGAGCGACTGGTTGAAATCGGTTCGCCAGCAGCAGGGCGACAAGGTGGCCGACCAATTGACCACGGCGACGCGTCTTGCCGATTGGTTGTTTCGCAACATCGCCTGGGTGCCCATGCAGATCGGCGCGACGGCAAAGCCATCCGAAGTGCCCGATGGCATGGTGCACGAGGGCCCCGGTTACCGGCAAACCGTGTTTCAAACCGCAATGCGCGGCCGCGGCGATTGGATGCAACGCTCGCGTTTGTTTGTCGAACTTTGCTACCAGGCCAACTTGGACGGCTTGTTGGTGGGCATCAATTTGAATCCCGCCGAAGTTGCCGATCCCTGGGCAGCCGGGGTTGCCATCGGCGGCGAAGTGTATCTGTTTGATTTTGAAACCGGTATTTTTGTCCCGGGACCCGGCGGCGTTGGCATCGCGACCTTGTCACAGGCCCGCCGCGACGCAAGCGTCATGCGGCGGATGAAGGTACCCGGCTTTTTCGATTATCCGATCGACAAGGAAACGCTTTCCAGTTGCATCGCCATCCTGCCGGTTAAACCCGAGGCCGCCTCGCCACGATTAAAACTGTTGAACGATTCCTTGACCGGCAAGCTGCGTTTTCGCACGCACATCGATCTGCCCGCTCTTGTGCAACGAGTGGACAACGCCGGAGGCATTTCCGGGGTGCGATTGTGGGAGGTACCCTTGCAGGCCGAGGTTTATCAGGCGGCGATGGAAAAGTCCGCCGACCGCGACGCCAATTTTGCGGTCTTTTATCGCGGCAAGTGGGCGATGCTGGAAGAGAAGTTTCCCTCCAGCGAACGGCTCAAGACAGCGCGTTGGCGACAACTCAAGGGTGAATTTGCCGAAAACGAGGAAGACGGCAGCCAGGGCGCTCGAACACTGCTGTTGCTTTCGCGATCGCCGGAGTTCGAGATCGATGATTTGCGAACCAACGTCGACTTGCAAAATGATTACGGCGTACGTCGTCAGGCGAATACCACGCCCGAAGAATACGACCGGCAGATTCGAGCCGTTCAAAGTCTGTTTCGCATGACCAAACGGACCGCGACGTATTGGATTAGCCTGATGCAATACGATGACGGGCGTTTCGACGACGCGAGCAATTGGTTCTCCCAACGCGTGTTGCTGGATGATCAGCAAAACGTGTGGGGGAATTCCGCGAAATACAACCTGGCACGGACCTACGAAAGGCTGGGTAAAATCGACAAGGCGATTGAGATATACAAGACCCAGGGCATCTCCAATGAACACGGCCACCGCATCCGCGCCCGGCTGTTGGGGAAACAGGACGACGAATCGTAGCCGGGTGAGGGTGCCATAAACTCACTCGCTCGACTTTCCAAGTCGAAGAAAGCTCAGTCGCTTGAGTCTCCGAGTCGGAGAAAACCGTTCGCCGGTTCCCTCGCGGCCTCGGGAATGTCGACGACAAAACGACGCTCCGCATCGGTCAACGGATCCCCGGATTTGAGTTGTTCGTTCAAAACACTCAGGTCAGCGTCCGATATGTCACGGCCGGATCGCTGGCGGTGCTGTATTCGGCGCCGCAGGGTGTCGGGGCGGACTCGGCAATCGAGAATCGCGAAATGAGCCCCCTCGGCGGCCGCCAAATCTTCAAATTGCTTTCGATCGGATCGACGCAAGAAAGTTGCGTCGACCACGACCGGATATCCGGCACGCACGATTTTTTGGGTCAGTGTTTTTAATCTTGCGTAGGTGGAGTCATTCGTCTCCGGTGTATACAGACGCAACTTTTCCGCATCCGTCGCCGGGCGATGGGTCGGGACGCCGCATTCCCTTTTTCGTTCGATATCACTTCGCAAGCGAATTGCTCCGTATCGCTGCACCACTAATTCGCTGATCGTCGTTTTGCCACTGCCACTTGGACCGTAGGTGATGTGAACGGCCGGTCGATCCTTCGGCGAGAATCGGTAGGCCAGTTGGATGTAGCGATCACATGCCTGTTGGTGGTCGCCGGACCGTTGGAATGATCGATGTTGCGCGGCGGACGTGCTGCACACCATCGCGCGAACCAGCGCCCGGTAAACCATGTACCAGCGCAGCGTGGCGATGGAATCGTGGTCGCCCGTGGTGTCCAGGTACTCGCTGATAAAAGATCGCGACCCATCGCAGTGCCCGTGGGCCGCCAGGTCCATCGCCAGGAACGCCGCATCGCTCAGCACGTCGATCTTTCGAAGGTCGTCGCTGAACTCGATGCCGTCAAACGGCACGTCTTTGCCTCGCCAATGCACGATGTTGTTCAAGTGCAAGTCGCCATGACACTCTCGGATCGATCGCTGCTTTGCCCGCATGCGAAAGTCATCCTCGTGACGGCGAAAATACGTTTCGGCCCAAACGCGAATGGTGGAAACAGTCGCCGCCCGCTCACTGCCCGCCCTGACATCGATACCGTCGATGACCTTTTTCATCGAATCGGGAACACGATCGATCGCGGCTTGCGATTCTTCCGGGTCGCAAACGGTTGCCGCGAGATGAAAGCGACCGATGGTTTGGGCGATACGGCGGATGTGTTCGTTGGTAACGAAGCCGTCATCGACACGCTGGGCCAGCGAATCCCTCGTTTCGAAGCGTCGCATTTCAACGGCGTACTCGACGACCGGACCGTGGGTCGCGATGGAAACTTGACCGAATGGATTTTGACAAATGCGGACCACGCCGAGATACAAGCCGGGGGCGAAGCGACTGTCCAGACGCACCTGTTCTTCGCAAAACCGTTTGCGTTTCTCGAGCGTGCTGTAATCCAGATAATCGGTCTGGATCGCCTTCTTGACCTTGTACGCTCGGTCGCCAACCAGGAACACATGGCTGATGTGCGTTTCGATCGTGTCGACCCGCGTCGCTTCACTGTCCCAAGCCTTGGGGTGCGTGAGTTGTTTCAGAATTTCGTTTTGGGCCGGTGCTCGGGAAAACGCAACCTCACTTTGGTTTCCCAGTTGAAGATTGTGTGGGTCACTCATGAAGGTTCGCCGCGAAGCGTCTGCGTTTTGAGTCATACCGAATTTGTGTTGAATGCAAGCGTCCCAGAGATCAAGTGTCCGAGGGAGAAGAAGATTCGGTTCGCAAGCGGGATGCCGATCGTTCCAGCGGCGTTCTGGGTCGCGGTGTGTGACAGTTTGCACACGATTCTGTGCGGGCGGGCTCAGATGATTGTGTTGCCGGCCCATGGGGGCCGGGCACCGCGATTGCTGTGCTTGGGGGCTCCCGCAACTTCCGAGCCGGATTCTGAAACAGGTTCTCGTTCTTTCTTGTTCATAAAACTCTCTTGTTCAAAAAAATGACGCCCAGCATGAGCAACACATTGCCCGACCCGACTTCCACCCACGATGCAAATCCAACGACCCTTCGTTGGCATGAAATTGACGCTTATTGGCGAATCGCGAACTATTTGTCCGTCGGTCAGATTTATTTGATGGACAACCCGCTGTTGCGACAGCCGCTGTTGCCGCAGCACGTCAAGCCACGACTGTTGGGTCATTGGGGCACGACGCCCGGATTGAACTTTATTTATGCCCATTTAAATCGAGTCATTCAACGTGACGATCTGAACATGATCTTCATCACCGGCCCGGGTCACGGTGGGCCAGCGATCGTCGCCAATGTGTACATGGAAGGAACCTACAGCGAAGTCTATCCGGATGTTTCAATGGACCATGGCGGACTGAAGCGACTGTTCAAACAGTTCAGCTTTCCCGGTGGCATTCCCAGCCACGTTGCCGCGCAGATCCCCGGTAGCATCCATGAAGGCGGCGAGTTGGGATACGCGTTGTCGCACGCGTTCGGAGCGGTAATGGACAATCCCGATTTGATCGCGGCGTGTGTGATCGGCGACGGCGAGGCCGAAACCGGACCGCTGGCGACCAGTTGGCATTCGAACAAGTTCCTCGATCCCCGCCGCGACGGAATCGTCCTGCCGATCCTGCATCTCAATGGCTACAAGATTGCCAGCCCCACGGTCTTGGCTCGTATTCCGCAAAGCGAACTGGACGCGCTGCTTCGCGGCTACGGATACGAACCCTTCTATGTCCAGGGTAGCGATCCGACCGAAGTGCATCCGCAAATGATGGCGGCCTTGGACGATGCAATGGAGCGCATTGCCGCAATCAGGCAGCACGCCATCGAGTCAGACGACTCAACACGTCCGATCTACCCAATGATTGTGTTGCGAACGCCCAAAGGTTGGACGTGCCCGGAAAAGATTGATGATCTTGTATGCGAGGACAGTTGGCGAAGTCATCAAGTTCCGATGAAGGATGTGCGCGACGACGCGACGTATCGCAACGTCCTGGAGCAGTGGCTGCGCAGCTACGACGTTGACGAGTATTTCGACGCGGACGGTCGATTGGTGCAAGAAATACGCAGGCTCGCCCCGGTGGGCAGGCGACGCATGGGCGACAACCCGCACGCCAACCGCGGTGCTTTGCTTCGCAAGTTAAAGCTGCCGAACTTCCAAGATTATGCCGTCGAAGTCGCTGGGCCAGGAGCCACCGATGCGGAGGCGACGCGTCGGCAGGGTGAATTTTTGGCCGGCGTCATGCGGCAAAACGCGGAACAGCAGAACTTTCGCGTCTTTAGTCCCGATGAAAACGCATCCAACCGTTGGTCCGCCCTGTTCGACGTGACCGACCGAACGTTCAATGCCGAACGATTGCCAAGCGATGACCACCTATCGCCCGACGGCCGTGTCGTCGAAATGCTCTCCGAACATCAATGCCAGGGTTGGCTGGAAGGGTACCTGCTGACCGGCCGGCATGGATTCTTCAATTGCTGCGAAGCGTTCATTCACATCATCGATTCGATGTTCAATCAACATGCCAAGTGGTTGAAGGAATGCAACCAGATTGAATGGCGCCGCCCGATCGCATCGCTGAACTATTTGTTGTCGTCGCATGTTTGGCGACAAGACCACAACGGTTTCAGCCATCAGGATCCGGGGTTCATCGACCACGTCGTCAATAAAAAGGCCGAGATCATTCGCGTGTATCTGTCGCCCGATGCAAACACACTTCTGTGTGTCACCGACC
>JBCCRW010000131.1:0-13580 GCA_039201055.1 Planctomycetota bacterium
GAAACCGACTTGATTCGGTGGTCCCAGCTGTTTCGCCGCCGTGACCGATTGATTTTGGAAGTTCCACGCACGATCGAAACGCTGTGGTTGTCATCCAAGACGGCGGACCAAAACATCGTGGCCGCAAAAAACGCGGTTGAATCGACAAGCCAATTGGTGACCCTGCTAAACCAAGCCGCCCAAGAGGCCAGCGGAAACCTGGGCGAAATGGAACAAGTCGCGACGTTGGCGGAAACGTCGCTAAAACAACTTCAAAACCAACTTGGCAAACGCATCGATGCGGCGGTCGCCGATGAATCGGCCTCCGACGCGGGTAACCTGCGCAACACGCTCAGCCTGCTAGCTGGTTCGGGCGTCCCTATTGCTGCTCGACGATCCAAACTGCGCAGCCGCATTCAGAAACAAATCGAAGACGGGGGACTGGACAACAAACGGGCCGACAGCGACACCCGCGCAAACAGCCGGGCCGGCGAGACGTCCGACCCGGCCACGATCTTGATCGAGGGCTTGCACCCGAGTTTGTATTGGTTGTCCAAGAATCCGATGGTCGATGATTTCCAGCCGACCGGCAGCGAGAACTTGGTCGCTCAGGGAACGTGGCTGCGCAAACGGCTTGCTGACTTTGCACGCGCCGCCGATGCACGCGCCGAAGACACCCGCAAGGCCGTTCGGAACCGAGCTTCGGGGGCAAGGTCAACATCCGGATTGGCATCGTCGCCGCGGATTCGTTTTCCGCTGCAGGAATTCAGCACTTTGGAAACTTGGGTATCGACATCGCGGCCGGTGGTTGCCGAAGCGACCGCCAAGATGGCGCGGCAACGTTTCTTGCTGGACCTAAAACTTTGGGCCAACGATCGCGCCGCCGAAATGATGGACGAATTTTGGTGCCAAGCGGAGCCCGATCGTTCGCCACCGTTTTTTGCAAACGCGGCTCGCAAGTTGCTCTCGATTTGTGAATCGGCGCCGTTCGATGTACTCGATCGCGACACGGCAGCGTGGGTTGCCGGCGTCGACCAGGGTGAGCGACTGCGCCGCTTGCGTGGGATTGCCGGCGACCGTCAAACTCTAGGCGTCAATGATCCGCCACGCGACGATTCCGCTCGGCGACAAATGTCGATCCCCGTCGACATGCCACCCGCATTACCGCGGGGAAGTGCCGCAACCTGGATCAACAATCGCGGCAGTCGTCTGGCCAGCATCGCGACGTCGGCCCAGGAACGCGACTCCGAAAACTCTGGCGCCGATAAAGGCTTGGCAACGCAAGCGATTGTTGTCGCCAAGCATGATCAAATCCAACGCGGTGGCAGCGAACTGAACTTGTTCTTTCGTGGACTGCGACGGAGTGCGTTGCTACAAGTACCCAAGCTTCAACCGGGTTTTCAAACGGTCTTTGTCGTTCCCCAGTATCCGCCGCCCAGTGTCGCCGTGGAACAATTGGGTCAGCGTGTGGACCCGGTGGTGATCGTGTTGGACTGTTCAGATTCGATGGGGGATGACTTCACACCGGCGAGGGACCAGGTCCGTGAACTTCTGAATCGTCTTGCCGCAAAAAATGTTCCCTGCGGCCTGGTTCTCTTTGGCAGTCGCTACGGTTGGACCCGCCTGAGCACCAATGAAAAAGGCGAAGCAATCCTGTTCTACAACACGGCCGCCCCCTGGGGAAAAGTCAACGGACGCCCCAAAAAGTTTTTTCTGAAAGACCTGGAGGAACCGATCCATCCGGATCGCGATGTGCTAACCGTTCCGATTGCATCAACGCCCGCCGGTCGTTTGAAAATGAAAAATTCTTTTACGGCAGCCCAAGCCAAAGGGACCACGCCGACCTACCACGCCATGGTCGAAGCCATGGACCTGCTAAATGGTACCGCCGGTACCATCCTGATGATCACCGACGGAGAGCCGAGTGTGGAATATGTCAACAAAAAAATTAAATCCGAGTCGGATTTCCGAGAAACGGCCATAGGTAGATGGAAGAAAGCTAAGGGCCAAGTCAACTTGACCATCGTCAATTACCGTAACGCGGATCTGGACACGCTGAAGGAAGTTTTTCCCGACGAAGGAGCTTCGCCCGCGAAGTACCTGAACGCCAATCAAAAGAACTTGCAGAAGGTACTCAATGATCTTTTTCCCAATCCGGAATTCGAGTTTGTCGTCGAACAGTCCAAGCCCGGCACGAAGGTTCCGCTGGCCACTCGCCTGGATGCCGATCCCTGGCCCGACACCGTTGAGCTGGTCGATCCGCCCAAGACGCTGACGCTGTTTAGCGACGTCGGCGAAGCACTGCGCTTCGAAGGTTCCGGTGGCGAAGCGTTCGAATTGGAATGGGATGGTCAAGAACTCCAACACACTCCGATTGATCGCAAGGAATTTGTGCTCCGGGACCTGCAAGAAATCGGACCCCGAAATCGGGAACTGCTTTGCGATGCCATCGAACCAAAACTCTTTGGCGACAAGCTGCAATTGGACGTGCTGCTGGAAAACCGCAAACCGACAAAGTTCACCCCGCGTCCGGTCGATGCTTGGTTTGAATTGAACGCCTTTGACCCCAACGGGACTCCGGTGGCCAGCTACTACGTCGATCGTTTGAATTTTGTACTCCGCCAAGCCGTGCCGCGGATTCGCACGGAAGTCATGGGTTGGCCTCGCGATGCCAGGGTGGAACTGAAGGGCTGGTTCAATTTTGATCGCGGCCTTCTGCGTCCGCGGGCGATCAATTTGTCGGCGACCGATTGGCAAGCGTTCGAGGACATTCGCGGCAGCGAGTTTCAGGTGCAACGACAAGCCGGCGGAAAGCGGTGGGAGGTGATGCAGCGTTGGAATGAGACGGGCGGACCGGCGCGGATTCACTGCACGCCGCAGCCGGTCAAAGGCGCCACGATTCTGCGTGGCGGCAGTACACCGTCACTGCAAACGGTCTTTGAATTTGAGGATTCCGTGGACGGAAAGCTCAAGCTTTATGCGACACCAGCAAAGGAAATCAAGCAGGCGGCCAATCAACGAGGCCTGGTGATTCAAACACCAGTCGGTGTACCGCTAACCCCCAAGGACGGCACATGATTCGCAAGCCACTGCAAGTGTGCATCGTGCTGGGGGCATTGGCTTCGTTGATCGCCCGGCTTCGTTGATCTTCTGGTTGCTGGTCGCGATGTCAAATGCACGAACGCGTGCGCGGCCATAAGGTCCGCATATTCGTTGAAGTCGCTTCGTTTCGGCAAAGTTTGGCCGACCGGATTCGCTTCGCCGATCCTCTTTGGTGGATGGGCCCGCGATCCACCGCCGTGCCAATCCGGTCAACCTCCCACCCTTCTTCTGACCCTGTAGCCGATGACCACCGAAACCTTTCAGTTGGACACGACCCGCGTGGCGGGTGGTCCGGATTACCTGGCGGGGATCCGCCGAGCCCGTCAGGCGGGCAAAAAGATGATGCCGATGTTGTGGGAGATGGCGAAACTTCGCCTCGGCCCCGGCAAGCTGAGTCCCGAAGAGTACTTCCTGTACGAACTGTATGACGACAATCGCTACAGTGCCGAAGTCAAACGCACCTTTGTCACCGAAGACGGGCTGGCACAGGCGGGCGCATGGGCCGACATCGCCGCCGACAAACCCACGTTGACGACGCTGCTCAAGGGCATGGGTTTGCCGATCCCGGAAACCCAAGCCATCCTGCATCCGTACCGAACATTTCCCGGTGCCGAATCCCTTCGCAACGAACGGGACCTGGTCGATTTTCTACGCGGCGCCGCTCGGTATCCGATCTTTGCCAAGCCCTTCGATGGCGCGTGCAGCCTGGGTGCGGTCGCGATCATGGGTCACGACAGCGAAACCGATTTCCTAAGCGTCGCCGGGGAACAAAGCGTGCGGGTGGACCGCTTGGTCAGTCAAATCGTTGCACTGGAGCGACCCTACCTGCTGCAAACGCTGCTGCTTCCGCACCCGAAGATCACCGCGATCATCGGGCCCCACGTTAGTTCGGTTCGCATGTTTGTGATGGCCGACGGCGACGACGTGAACCTGTGGCGTGCCGCCTGGAAAATTCCCGCTCCCGATAGCCGCGCCGATAACTTTTGGCGATCCGGCAACATGCTGGCGGGCATCGATTGCGAAAGCGGACAAATCGGCAAGGTGATCCAGCGAACCGATTCGGGGACCGAAGCGATCCAGCGACATCCGGTCACCGACGCGGAATTTGCGCAAATGAAGTTTCCCCAGTGGGACGCCATGCGAGACACCGTGATGGCCGCGGCGATCAATTTGCCGGGGTGTCCGTTCCAAGGTTGGGATGTCGCACTGACCGATCGCGGACCCGTCCTGGTCGAACTCGAAGGCGATGGTGGCAATCCAGTGATGGAACAAATGTGCTTCGAAAGCGGTTTGCTGCAGGGGCGCTACTTGGAATTGATTGACAAACAGCGTCAACAAATCCGCCAGCGCGCCCGGTCGACCAAGCGGCACCAACGCCGGGGGCTGCGTCAGGGTATCGATACACTGGGCCAAATGGGTTCGATGCGAACGCCCAAGTAGCCCCTCCCCGGGTCGCAAGCCCCATCGGATTTGCGACGTGCGTCATGCATTCCACCCACTCCGATCCCCAACGCATCGTGTCCCACCCGTCACCGCTTCCCGAAGCATTCCTTGCGGTCATGTCTTCGGGTTGTGATTCACGCACCGTGTTGGATTCGACCGGGCACAATCGCTACGGCTGTGGCTGGCACGGCCGCTCGCTGGCCCTGGGGTCGTGCAGCAGTAATCCGCCATCGACGCCCGCGATCGCGGCGGCCTACTCGGCCTGGGAAATGCACGGCCGCAGCGGCGACGGCGACGCTTGGATCCGTGATCGCAATGCCGTTATCCGCCGCCGACTGTCGATGCGTTTTGGCGGCCCCGGCAGTGACGTGATCCTGACGCCGTCGGGAACCGACGTGGAACTGTTGGCGTTGTGGTTGGCCGATCGAGACGCCGATCGCGGCTTGACCAATATCATCATCGGACCCGATGAAATTGGCAGTGGCAGTTGCTTGGCCGCCAGCGGCCGACACTTCGATTCGCTTTCGCCGCGCGGCGACGCGATCACGCCGGCCGCTCCGGTCGACGCAAACTGGGGAACTCGGGTGCAATGTATTGCCATCCCCATCCGTCACGACGACGGAACGCCGCGACAATTGATCGAAATCAACGACCAGGTCACCCAAACGGCCATCGACGCGGCCACGCGGGGCGACCAAATCGTGCTGCACGTCTTGTTGCACAGCAAAACGGGAATTTTCGCACCCGACTTTGAAGCGATTCGGCGAATTCAAAAGCACTTGGCCGATGACGTCACGGTGGTGATCGACGCGGCCCAGGGACGCGTGCGCCGGACGGTGCTGCGGCGGGCCGTCGAAGCGGGCGACCTGGTGTCCTTGAGTGGTTCGAAGTTCTTTGGCGGGCCGGCGTTTTGCGGTGCCCTGCTGTTGTCCTCGCGTCGTTGGTTGAACCGATCGCTGGCTGATCGCGGCGTCCTGAACGACGCGATGCGGGCGTACTTCCACTACCATCAATGGCCCGAAGCGATCGCGGCAATCGCGGCAAGCGATACCGCGTCGCCGGCCAATCTGGGTTTGACGCTGCGCTGGATTGCTTCGCTTGCGGAAATGGATCGATTCTTTGCGGTCCCCAATCGAATGCGTCGCGGCATCGCCCAGGCGTTTCACGAGGGTGTACGGCGACTCGGTAGCGACCACGAAACGATCGACGCGAACACTTGGACCGTGCGACCACCGGAAGATCTTTCGTTCAGCGGGGATACGCCAACGGTCCTTCCGCTGCGCTTGCCAATCACCGATCGAGGCGAACTGCAGGAACTACACAAACACCTAAACTTTCAACACGGCTATCATCTGGGCCAAGCGGTCAAGATCGCCGGGGACCAAT
Source organism: Planctomycetota bacterium (assembly GCA_039201055.1). Classification (GTDB taxonomy): domain Bacteria; phylum Planctomycetota; class Planctomycetia; order Pirellulales; family Pirellulaceae; genus Rubripirellula. The sequence continues at coordinate 5,911 of JBCCRW010000131.1, forward strand.
GGGCGTTACGCGTCGCCCTGGGCGCATCGCTGCTTAGCGACGTCGCGACGTGCGAATTATGGGGCGCGACGCTGGACCGCCGCGTACAAATGCTGCAAGACCGCTTGTCACAGTTGGGCCAATTGTTGGCACAGTGGACTTCCGCGGTCGTGAGTCCGTAGGACCAAGTGCTTCGCTAGATCGCCGCGTTCTTGGAAGCACTCCACCTTCTTGGAACCCATACAAGCGATATACTTCTCGCTTCGTTGGATCCCTGAATCCCAGAGATTCGTAAAGTCGACCTGGACGGACCACTTGATGGACACCACGCCCCCGATTCAACACAAACGCGCCATCACCGGAATGTCGGCCATTTTGTTGCCGATGAAAAATGCGACCCAGCCCGATTGGGAAGGCTTCCAGCGGCATGTCGAGCGGACGATCCAGGCGGGTCTGACACCGGCGGTCAACATGGACACCGGCTTTGGCAACTTGATCTCCGCCGACACCCGCGAGCACGCTCTCGCACTCACACGCGACATCGCCGCCGGAAGCGACTTCATCGCCGGCGTCTTCGTGGGCGATGTCCCCGACGCCAAATTGGATTTGGATGCGTACTTCCGGGGTATCGATCAAATCCACGATTTCGCCGGCACTCCGATCCTGTTCCAATCTTATGGTTTGACCCACCAAGCCGACGATGACATCGTCGAATCGTACCGGCGGATTGGCGAGCGGGCGTCTCGGTTTTTGGCGTTTGAATTGGGCGAGATGTTCGCGCCCTTTGGCAAAATTTACAACTTGGAAGTTTATGCCGGATTGCTTGGTATCGATGCCTGTTTCGGTGCAAAGCATTCTTCGCTCAGCCGTGCATTGGAATGGCAACGCTTGCAATTGCGTGACCAGCAGCGACCGGACTTCAAAGTGTTGACCGGCAATGATTTGGCGATCGACATGGTGATGTATGGCAGCGATTACTTGCTTGGTCTGAGCACCTTTGCGCCCGAGGCGTTCGCCAAGCGAGACGCATACTGGGCGGCGGGTGATCCGGCGTTTTATGAACTCAATGACCTGCTTCAATACCTCGGTTTTTTCGCCTTTCGCAATCCCGTGCCCGCTTACAAACACAACGCGGCCCAATTTTTGAAACTTCGCAATTGGATCGCGACCGACTTGACGTATCCCGGTTCGGCCGAACGCCCCGAATCGGATGTGCCAGTCCTTTCCGATATTTTGCAACGCCTTGAGACGCTCGTTTAATGAAGACACTGAAAATTGCCATGCACGGCGTGACCGGTCGCATGGGAAAGAACCAACATTTGATCCGTTCAGTCCTGGCGATCATCAATCAAGGCGGTGTCACGCTGCCCGATGGCGACGTGGTGCAATTGGAACCGGTCCTGCTGGGACGCAGCGAAGCGAAGCTAAAGCGATTGCGGGACAATGTGGTCAAACCCATCGTCGATCGCACCTTGGAAATTTCCACCGACGTCGATTCGGTCATCGCGGATGCGTCGGTCGGTATGGTGTTTGATGCTTCCAGCACCCAACTTCGCGCGTCGATGATCCGCAAGGCGATTGAGCACAACAAACCGGTTTACTGCGAAAAGCCAATTGCCGATGACAAGGACGTCGCTTACAAGTTGGCCGATGAGTGCGAGGAAGCGGGAATCAAGAACGGCGTCGTTCAAGACAAGTTATGGTTGCCGGGGATGCGGAAGCTTCGCATGTTGCGGGACCAAGGTTTCTTTGGACGAATCTTAAGTGTTCGCGGTGAGTTTGGTTATTGGGTTTTCAGTGGTTTGGAACCCGAGCAACCGGCCCAGCGTCCTTCTTGGAATTATCGCAAAGAAGATGGTGGCGGGATTGTCATTGATATGTTTTGCCACTGGAATTATCTGATCGAAGACTTATTCGGTACCATCAAGACCGTCACCGCTCACGTCACCACCGATTTGCCCGAACGAGTCGACGAGGCCGGCCGCAAATACGATTGCACCGCCGACGATTCCGCATACGGCATTTTTGAATTGACCAACGGGGTGACGTGTCAATTCAATAGTTCATGGGCAACGCGAGTCCGACGCGACGATTTGTTGACCCTGCAAGTCGATGGCACCGACGGATCGGCGGTGGCGGGTTTGCGAGAATGTTGGGTCCAGGACCAAGCGGCGACCCCGCGGCCGGTTTGGAATCCCGACATCCCGCAACCCATCGAATTTTTTGATAGCTGGCAACAATTGCCCCATGCCAGTGAGTACGACAATGCCTTCAAGGTCCAGTGGGAATTGTTCATCAAGCACGTGATGGCGGACACCCCGTTTGAGTACACCCTTCGTAACGGTGCCGACGGGGTCGCCTTGGCGGCAGCCGGCTTGGAATCGGCTGCCACCGGTCGCCGTATCACCATCAATCCAGTGGCGTCGGCATGACGGCAGATCGGAACAGCCCACCGCCGATGGACCGCTTGGCGATTCACACGCAAACCACCAAGCCACTCTCGCTGTCGCAAGCCGTCACGCAGTACGCCCATCGCAATGTCCCCGCGATCAGCGTTTGGGTCGAAGCACTGGAGGGTTTGCAAGTTGCCCAGGCGAGCCGCTTGATATCCGATCATGGGTTAAAAGTCCCCGCTCTGGTCCGTGGCGGTTTCTTTTGCGCCGGCACGCAAGCGGAACGGGATGCGGCAGTGGATCGCAATCGTGACTTGATCGATACGGCACGGGTTCTTGATGCTGACATGCTGGTGTTGGTTGTGGGTGCGATTCCGGGCGTGGCACTGGGCACGCAGCGAACCTGGGTGGCCGATGCCATCACAAAGCTTGACGAGCAGGCCCGACAGGCGGGCGTCAAGATCGCGATCGAACCCTTGCATCCGATGTACGCGGGCGACAAGTCGTGCATCAATCGTATGACCGAAGCACGAATCATGTGCGAACAAATCGGGTCCCCCAACGTCGGTGTTGCCGTTGACGTGTATCACGTTTGGTGGGACCCCGAATTGGACGTCGAAATCGCTCGACTGGGTCAGCAGGATCGTTTATTCGCGTTTCACGTGTGTGATTGGCGAGTGCCGACGCGGGATTTATTGACCGATCGAGCGTTGATGGGTGATGGGTGCATCGATATCGCGGCGATCCGTCATGCCATGACAACGGCCGGTTTTGACGGGTGGATCGAGGTCGAGATTTTTTCCGAGGATCATTGGTCGGGCGACCAAGGCGAGTTTTTGGATTCAATCCTCGATCGTTTCCGAACGGCGTCGTAGACCTGCGCTGCCAGTCCATTCAATCAGCCGCAACGCGTTAGCGTCCGGTTCCCAAACGCTAACCGTCACGGTTTCCGAAGGTGGCACGAACGTTCGCCGGTGCTCGGTTCGATTTCCACCGGCTCATTGCTGTGACCGCTTCGCGGTCGACTCACGCATCGTCGCCGATACCCGGTGAGCGGCGTGGCGCTAGCCGCCGGTATCAACGCCGGAAACCGACGCCGGCGTGAACCGAGGCGAGTGTCACGGTTTCCAAAGGTGGCACGAGCGCTCGCCGGTGCTCGGTTCGATTTCCACCGGCTCATTGCTGTGACCGCTCCGCGGTCGGCTCACGCTTGCTTGAGTGCCGAAGGCACCGCAGAACACGGTATCCAGCGGCCCGTTCCTGTCGTCGCTCCGCGACTTGAGATTCGTTGTGCTCGAGGTCCCCGGACTTGCGTCCGAGGCTACAACCTGCCATCGCTTCGCGATTAACGTGCGGGCGAATCGACCCCAAAGTAGGTCGCCTCTCCGAGGCGAATCCCACTCGCATGAGTGCCGATACCGGCGGCTAGCGCCTCGCCGCTCACTGGATACCGGCGGCTAGTGCCTCGCCGCTCACTGGGGAACGGCGGCTACTGCCTCGCCGTTCACGGGTACCGACGGCTGATCACCCATCGGCTGTGCCGCAATGAATCGATACACCCGCTCGTTAACGCTTGTGCTCGTCATGGGTTGATGAACGACAGAGTAATAGCGGAACGCAGAGACGATGCAATTGGCGATTTCGTTCGCGCTTTTTCTCTGTCTCTGTATGGTAAAACCCTTCTCGATGTTCCGTCCTCGAAAATTCGCACGACATGTCGACGCTCGCGATGGTTGAATCCCCTGCCGCTGCTGATTTTCACCGCCGTCATTCGGTTTCCGATGCCCAGCGGATGCTGCGTCGGCTGTTGGATGAATCGATTCTTGCACCGGAGCGGCCGGCCGTTATCGTTCATGACCTGTTTCGTCTGCACGACAAATTGCGGGCTTTGCGCGACGCCTTTCCCGAAATGACTCGTCACGCGATCGCAATCAAAGCGAATCCCTTGGTCGAGGTATTGAAGGAGATCGTCAAGGTTGGCTTTGGCCTGGAAGCGGCCAGTGTCGAAGAGACCGAATTGGCACGGGCGGCGGGATGTCCCCACGATCGAATCGTGTTCGATTCGCCGGCAAAGACCGATTTGGAAATTCAACACGCGTTGCGATGCGGTTTTACCATCAATGTTGATAACGCAACGGAATTGAAGCGAATCGCAAGACTTTACAAACCGCTGAATTCGCAATCGTTGATTGGGCTGCGTATCAATCCCGAGGTCGGCCCCGGCACCATCGGTACCACCAGCGTCGCGGCTCGTGGTTCAAAATTTGGATTCTCGTTGTCGACGCAAGCCGATGATCTTGTCCAAGCGTTTGCAAGCCATGCCTTCATTCGCGGCTTGCACGTCCATACCGGTTCGCAAGGTTGCGGCATCGAATTGTTGACCGAATCGATCCGGCGCGTCACCGCACTGGCCCGTCGCATCGAAACGGAAACCCACCGCCCGGTCGAAATAATCAACATCGGCGGCGGGCTGGCGGCGAAGTACGACGACGATGATCACGCCGCGACGCCGCTGGAATATGCGGATCGTTTGCGAGACCAAGTTCCCGATCTATTTCATGATCGGCGGATCTTGGCGACCGAGATGGGCAGGGCGATTCACGCGGGCTGCGGCATCGCGTTTAGCCGCGTGGAGTATGTGCGGCCAGCCGATGGGGAAATCCCGGCGATGGCAACGCTGCACCTGGGAGCGGACTTTTTGTTGCGGCCGGTGTATCGACCGGACGATTGGAAGCACGAATTTTTTGTGTTTGACGCGCGCGGCACACCACGCCCTCAATCGCGCGACGGGGCGGTGCCGACGACGCTGGCGGGCCCGCTGTGTTTCGGCGGCGACCTGATTGCAAAGTCCCGAGTCCTGCCACCGATTCAAGAGGGGGATTATGTTGCGATTCGCGACTGCGGCGCGTACACACTGGCGATGTGGTCGCGACATTGCAGCCGCGGAATCCCACGGGTGCTGGGTTGGTGCGGTCCGGACGCACCGATGCGTTTGCTTCGCCGCGAAGAAACGCCACAGGACATCGCGTCGTATTGGGCGTCAGAACGCTAACGCATCGACACGCCGTCGAGCCGGCTTTGAATCAAGCGGTGGTAGCCCTCCAAACGCTCCTCGTACAGCAAATTACCCGCATAGGTTTTGCCGATCGATTCACGCATCGCGGCCAATTCGCCTTTGATCGTCGCCAGGAACTTCTCGGTCGCTTCCCGTTCGGTGGTCACCTGACCGGCGTCCTTTTCCAGCTTGTCCTTGCGATCTTGCTGGGTCACCAGATTGTCGCTGCCGTTTTTCTTTGCGGCGGTAAGCTGGGCCTGTTCGAACTGCAGTTCCTCGATCCGTGCCTCGGCCTCGCGGACCTTCAAACGAAGCTCTTGCAAGATGAAGCGGTAGTCATTCAATGGGCGGAAATAAAACGCATTGATCTTTCGCGCAACGCCTTCCTCGAGCAGCTTGTCCGCGAATTCCTGTTTCAACAGCAATCGCTCGCCCTTCTTGAAGGTGATCTCGCCGCCTTCGGCGCGTTTCAGACGGACGTCGATCGCGCGACCCACCGCGTCGAAGGGCCGGCCATCGGAAATGGGCTGATTCAATTCCGTGTCATCGACCTCGATCGGATACGGTTGATCGAGTTCGACTTCGATCCAACGCGTCGCCGGCGGATCGTCATCACGTAGCTGCCGACCATCTTGCAGATATTGTTCCAGGGTCGTGGCGGGCACATTTTGGCCGAACAGCCGCTTGACCAGTTCCGAATCGACGCGGCCGAGGTAGTTCTCTTCGCTTCGTTTGCTGCCCTCGGCCAAAAACGCACGATGCGAATCGAGCGGCAGCATTTCGTACAGCGTCCATTGCTGGGCGTTGTTGACCAGCGCGACCTGGGTCGGGTGCAGGGGATACGTGGGCTTGATGACCACTTGCGTCGGCGTGCTGGACAAAATCCGGTATTCACCCAAATAACCAATGGGCACCGGTTGCTGAGTCACGGGGTCGATCTGCTCGGAAAATCCGTACACGATCAAGCCCGGCATCGCCAAATTCGACGGCGGTTCATCCGCATTGTCGCCGCCGGCACCATCGGCGGCGGGGTCGACACCCAACCCATCCGCGTCCAAGCCATCGGCTGCCGGAGCGGCGGCGACCAGCGTCACCGTGTCGTTTTGAATGCCCTGCGGCCGCAGACCACGCCAGCGACGGCCGGCTTCGAGCAGTGATTTTTGTAATTCTTGGTTCAATTCCAAAACGCCACGCCCGACCGCCGGATTGCTGACGTCGCCGTATTTCAGCTCCCTCAGTTCGCGTTCCAGTTTGACGTTCTGGGCCTGCAGTTTTTCATGCAGTTGGTTCCAAGCGGCCCGCGAACGCAGGACGCCGGCGGTGGGGAACAGGAACAAGACGGCCAAAATCATGACCGTAATGACGGTGGTGACGTGAAACCAACGCCAATGCTGTCGCGCCATGATGGCGACCACCATCAGGGCGATGGCGAGCAGAATGACGAGGCCGAGTACCAGATAGGGCATATCGAAGAGGGGTCCGAATAGGTTGCCGTTCGGCCGCTGGAAAAGTCTGTAAGGGGACCGAGGCGGGACCGCGGTGGCGAGTCAACGAAGCAATGCTGGCGGATGCCGAGCGAAACTGGCGGATACCGACCTGCCCCGATGGTAAGTTGGGCAAAATCGAGCGTCAAGAAATAGTTATTCGTTCCAGCGTAATCATCGACCCGGGCGACTCAATCGGTTCAGTCCGCCGGCGAAAAATTCCCGAGAACCCCGACAACCCGGCCAGCCGGACTTCCATCGCTCCGGCTGCGCCGATGACGCCGGATTCGCTGTTCGGGATTTACCGGCTCTGACGATGCACAGCAACGATCCGATGGGTCCGGTCGTGGCGAAACGCCGACCCCAGGCCCATCGTGACCGAAAGATTAGGGCCCGCAACGAATTGGGGAACGGACAAGGATGTCGATTGCCATTGGAAATTGGACCCGCAACGCAGGCTCTGCCCAAGCTTCCCGCAATCCCCGGGCCGTTCGTCAATCAGGGGCTTTTCGTCAATCGGGGGCGTCTCGTCAATCGGGGGCCGTTCATAAATCGGGGAATGCTCGTCAATCCGGGGCTTTTCGCAAACTCGGGGCTTTCGGCGGATCTTGGGCTTTTCGCAGATTCGGCACCTTGGCCCTGGGCGTCGCCGTCGCCCTGGCACCTGGCTGCCACCGCGAATTTTATCGCAAGCAGGCCGACATGGAGGCCAATTGCGTCCTGGATGAAAAGGCATCCGATGTCGCACGGGCGCCCAAC
>JBCCRW010000132.1:0-13476 GCA_039201055.1 Planctomycetota bacterium
CCTGATCGCACGAATCGAAATCGGCAGCGATTCGATCCGGATAGTGTACAAGGTGCCGCTTTCCCCTTTTGACCGAGGCCCTGCCAGCCAGGGCCAGCTACAACATTATCTGGAGTCCGCTGTGATGCCTCCGGCATCGTTGTCTGTTTCCGCCCACCTTCCGCAGAATGTCTAGCGACAATTAGTTTTCCCCACCAGCGACAATTAGAATTCCCAGGTGGTGAGGCCGCGGGGACGTGTTTCACGCGGCTGTCAACGCGAAGGAGAACCGGCGGTTCAGCCCGCCGGCGGTGGTACCAAATCGCTGACGGCCCGGGTAAGCGATTTCTGGTCGATCGGCACCAACACGTAGTAGCCGATTTCCGTAACGCTACCGCCTTGGTCGACAGCTTTGATGTGAACCGGCATCGCCACAATCATTTGCTTCAATCGCATACCCAGGTACGCCGACTGTTTGCGCATTTCACCCGCAACATACTGTTGGATATTGACGGATTCGTTGCGGTTTCGACTCCGCAATTGCCTGAGCGTATTGGAAAATTTATTGGCGACGAAATCCGTGGCTTCCTCGCGAAGTTGCTCATTGTCGATTTTCAGCGACGCATCGGAATCGTCAAATTGGTACGCGGGGTGCTCGGAGACCAAATAATATTCATAGGGCTCCGTTCCGCCTTTCAGCTGGTGCATCAGTTTCGATGATCGACCCCGCAGCACCAATTCAGACTGCTTTGGGACAAAGTGCAGTGGAAGCGATTTTTCCTTTTCCTGTCCGCTCGGCTGTGCGGAAAGAAATGTCGAAGCATTCCAAAGATAGATCCGATTTTGCATGCCAATGTACAGACGATCGCCTCGAGAAACCAGAATCGGGTCCGCATTATAGGATCTGTAGATGGGCTGTTTCACGACAACCTCCTCGTACACCGCGAGGCCGTCTTTGTCATAGATTCGCAATTTCAAATAAGTAAAGCCGCGATTGTCTTTCATCTGCGGGTATCGTTCCAGCACCGCCTGGAATGCACCGTCATTGAGCTCACAAATACCGACAATTTTTACCGCTGCCTGATTGATGCCGCGCAACTGAACCGATTCGCGAATCGGTTGCCGCAGGAAATTGAGCATGTTGAAACCCCTGTCCAACCGACGCATTGACAAGACAGCGGGTGCGAGAACGAGCGATGGCGAACCTTTCGTACCGTTCATATAAAACAGACCATTTTCGACCTTGCCGTCGACGAATGTCTCGGTGCGTGTCACATGACTTCTCGATACCGGCTCTGTTTTTTCGGACCGAATCCGACGAAAAGACTTGGTGTCATAGACGTCCCGGGTCCGATCGCCGATCAAAACCAACGTGTTGCCTTCGGTCGCAAGATCACGCACTGGTGAACCCGCCAAGATTGTCTTCACTCGGCTCATCGAACGAAGGTCATAAACATCCGACTTGGTCGCTGTCTGATTCTCGCCAATGACTGCCATTTTGGTCCCGACCAACGCATAATCGCGAATCGGATAGGGAATGACGCCGGTCAATGCGTCCCGGTTTGCGTCCAACGGAATCACGGCAACACGCGTTTTCCCCTGTTCGGTTTCAAATGCTCGACCGTTGTACCGTCGCGATGCGTTTTGAACGGAAGTCGCCAGGAAAAACTTCCCACTTGGTGCGAGTGCGAGGCTGGTGATCGGGAAAGGAGCCTCCAGCTTTGGAAGGGAAACTTCTATCCGCATGTCAGATTGAAAGGAATCACCGTCCACCTTTGTTTGCATCGATATTTGATGCATACCAATTTCATCGATGGTTGGCTTCCAGGCGAAACCGCCCGGGTTGATCGTCGCCGAACCGGGAAGGTTTTCGAAGGTGCACGCGACAGCTTCCATCTTGGAGGAATCGATTGCGGTCGGGTTCGACGAAGCGAATTCAGCCTGATACTTATTTTCCCGCCCGACCGTAAATTTCAGCTGTCGGTTTTTCGGGACCATCCAAGGACCGTCGGGGAAGCCGAGATTCACGAGTGGTAATTGAAGCAACTGGTTTCCCTTGATAGCCAATATTTGCTTCCGATGGTCATCCGCCAAAACCCGCAAGCGCGCGACGACTGATGTCGAACCGGATACCTTTAAGGACTGAGCCCATTTTTTTGAGAAGGTAGAATAGACCAACTTAAGACGATCGGGCAAAGCAATCGCCGCTCCGGTGTCCGGACCGCCGAGCGAATCGATTTGGTCGACACTTAAAACCAATTGGTCGCGGTCAAAATTGCCACGACTCGTTTGGCTTTGTCGTCCCGGCAAGGAAATGACCAGCGGAAGGTCACCGAAAGAACACTGCGGTCGTCTGGGCGATGGACCGAGGGCGTGTCCCAAATCCGCGGTGTATCGTGTTCCGGCGATCAGGACGGTGCCACTGGGCTCGCTGATGATCGCGTCTGACGATGAGTTCACCTGATTCGTATAGAGCAGAACATCCGGCGGATCGCCCTCTTTGGACCGAACCATTTCGCAGCAATAGGTGCTGCGGGATCGGACAGCGTAGAGAAAACGACCATCATGGCTGATGCCTAAATCTTCATGCTTTGCCTTTAGAATCTCGTAAACGGCCATCGTGCGAAGATCAATCGCGGTGACCAAGTCTCCGGAGATGTAAAGGTACGGATCGCTCGGATTATCTGACTTGACGATTGCCTTGCTCCGCGAGATACCCGGGACGTCAAAAGACTTCATCAGCGTACCGTCATCAAGGTTGATCACATGACAAGTTTCCTCGCCGTAGCACTGGAGCGCTAAAAATCTTTGTCCGTTGTGTTCCTTGATCGCAATCAATCTGCCCCGTCCCGGCAGCGATATTTTCTCCAACTGATCTAGATTGTTCGTCTCAAGTTGCGATGGACTGATGCGAACGATTTCGTCTGATGTTGCTGACAATCCAAGCAGTTCACCCGATTCGGAGTCCAGAACGGTATCGGAAAGATAGACGGGAAGGGTCGTCACCACCGCCGATGTTGCATCACTTCTTGATGTTGCCAGGCGAATCTGCCGGGCCTGATCAAATGAGATGGGTTCGTTGTAAACTTCCGAACCATCGCGGAAACGTGCGACGAACTGAATACCGATTTCACGCGAGGGGAACGGTATGGAAGCATCTAACTGTTGAAAGGAAGACGCCTGCTGACCATTGCTAAATCGTGTCAGGCTGAATTCCTTCAGCCACTCATCCGCCGCAGCCGGCCACGAGCCGTCGGCATTGGGTTGTTTAACCTTTTGGTCGGCGAGCTGGAAAACTTTTGCGCTGACTGTCAAGATTCGACCGAGCGGATCGCTGGCATCGACTCGAATGTTGTACAGTCCTTCATCGTTGCCGCGAATTCTTTGACGAACCTGAACATTGTAAATTCGGCCGTTGATTGTTTCGTCCAAGATTCGTCGCGGGATGGCGAAGCCCAAGCTGGAACCTTTTATCTTGGCGACGGCAATGCCAAGCAATTGCCCGCTTGAAGTCATGACCGGGCCGCCCGAATTTCCTGGATCGATACCACCGCTGAGTTGCAGGATTTGTAGTCGCCCCTTCGCATCACGACGCCTTCAAACGATTGCCCCGCCCGGTCACCGGTACGACTGGTTTCGGAAGAACGGGATACTTCGGGATGCGTATGAAGGCGTCGGGAATCCCGCTCTCGGATCCCGCCACATCCAATCAGGGAAGATTGAGCAGATTTGCCGCTTTGCTCCCGTTCATCGATGAAACTCCCGCGTGGGAACAGTTGGCCAATCCACCAGTGGACGGACGATTTCCACCGATGGGCCCATCACCTTCCTATCCGGCAGAAGATTTTCCGCTATGGCGGCACCAAGTCCGGCGATTCATATGTCCGGATCAGCAGCGACCAGCGGGCGGGTACGGTATCCGCAATTTTGTCATGTGTTACGGCGACGGAATTGGGCAAGTCGGATTTTCGACTTATGGATGGCCGGGGTCCGAGAAATCCGTGCCCAGAGATCTGCAGATTGAATTGCAGGCAGCCCATCGCGGGTTGTTTCGCCCCTCGGTCCAAACCCGCTTCCGCGATTGTGTCGACGGAACTTCAAACACACTGATGTTTAGTGAGACGGTTGTTGATGTCAAAGCCCCGACCGTCAAAGGAACGGTGCTGCGGCAGGTCAAAGGTTTGACGCGGAAGCCTTCGCTTGCCAACCAACAAGCCGAACAACAGGTCGAATCGCTGGACCGCGCCGGTCGGCGTATTTACACGACCGGGACGGATGTTTGGAGTGTCGGTAAAGGCCGTCGCTGGTGCGAAGGTGATTTCACCGTCAACGCGTTTACCTCCGTCCTTCCTCCCAACAGCCCGTCGGCAACGACGTTTGATGATTCAACAAGCGGTGTGATTTCGGCGTCCTCTCATCACGCCGCGGGTGTTCTGGTCGCGATGGCCGACGGGTCGGTGCATTTTGTCACCAGCAGCATTGATGCCGGCGAAGTCGATCAAACGTTGACGGCAGAACAGCAAAGCGATCCAAGACGCAAAAGCGCGTTCGGCATCTGGGGTGCGATGGGAACATCATTTGGAAAAGAAGTATTTGAACGTCCATTTTGAGCCATTGACCGCAACATCACTTTTGGAAAATGTTGATTGCAAGGTGAATGGGGGAGGCGGAGCCTCGGGGACATTGCGTTACCAGGCGGAGCCTGGGAACGAGGCGGGTCGACTTGTTCTTCGCCTCGGAGAGGCGAGCTACTTTTCTTCGCCTCGGAGAGGCGAGCTACTTTGGTTAGCGGACCGTGCCGGTCACGATGCACTTGGCCGATCGCTCGCCCGGTAGATCCGTGACCACGCGGACTTCACAAGCGATCGGCTTGGCACCGCCATCGCCCTGGTAATTCAAAGTCACCATTTGCAGCTTCTTTTTGCCCTCGGGCAAGTCGAAGGTAAAACGATCGTCGGGACAATCGACGCCCAGGATCGCAAAGGGTTCTTTGCCTTTGACAATGATGCGTTTGGTCCCCGCGCCGCTGGGACGAAGATTCCCCAACGCGACGGACTTGGGCGTCAATTCGACGGCCGGTTTGACTCGGCCAGTGATCGCCATCTCTGTAGTCGGAAAACGCTTGTCGTCGCTGATCAAAGTCAGCCGATGTCGCAGATCACCCTCGGGTGTGTTTTCATCCAACTTGACCTGCATGCGATACCGAATCAGACCGGGCTGCTTTTCCGGAGCCGACAACGCGACGCGTAGGTTTTCGCAATGACTGCGAACGTCGGTGATTTTCCAATCCGACGCGCCGCGGCGAGTGATCACGACTTCCTGTTGCCGCGGCGTGCCCACATCAAATTGGCCAAAGTTGATTTCGGGCGGGTCAAACGTGATGTCCGTGCGAATGTGACCTTTGACCTTCAAGCGCACCTCGGCGTATCGCGGCCGATCGAAGACGACGGTGATCGTGGCGGCCTTGTCACCGATGAAGGTCGCCGTGTTGAACTTCGCAACGACCGCCGCCTTGCCATGCGTTTCGATGGTGCTCTGGGTCACCGATGGGGTCGTGCAACCGCAGGAGGTGCGCACGGCCGCCACGTGCAAGGTCTCTTTGTACGGATTGGTGAATTCGAAATAGTATTCGGCTTTGGTGCCGCGGCCGACGGTGCGAAAATCGTGTTCCTTGACCTCGAACATCGATTCGGCCCAGTTTTCTTGAGCCGCCGCGATACCCGCAGCCGGTCCCACAAAGCCGAATCCCCAAAGGATCGCCACCATCAATGCGACAACAGTTTGGGGCACCACCAATGCTCGGAAATGTTTCACGCCTCGGTCACCCACGATTCCGATCCCCATCCAGATTCAAGAACTAGTCGGCCAGACGGTCATACTTCGCCCCGCCGATGTCTACGGTTTCGGCAATCGAGTCGAACGATTCCAACAATTCTGTCAATCGTTCCATCGGCAAGCCGACCACATTGCTGGGACTTCCGCCACCCACAATGCTTAGCCACTCGTTGCCGTCTTGGAATCCAAAGGCACCCGCCTTGCCTTCCCAACGCATCGATTCCAGGTGTTCCTCAAGCATTTCGGGTGTCAATGGCGTCATGACCAATTGCGTTCGCACGACATCAACGGTGCACCGGGACGTCGGTGCATCCCACAGGCAAACGCCCGAATAAACATCGTGCGGGTTGCCGGACAGCATCGTCAGCATTTCGCGGGCATGATCGACATCGACGGGCTTGCCCAAGATTTGGCCATGACACGAAGCGACCGTGTCGGCGGCCAAAATCATGGCGTCGGAAAATCTTGCCGTGACCTTTTTTGCCACATCGGCGGCTTTTCGAAAGGTATAGCGGGCGACCAATTCCGGCGCGGTTTCACGGCTGCACATCCCGCACTCGGCGGCGTCGGATGCGGGCAGGATTTCGAATTCGTATCCCGCCGCGACCAGCAATTGCCGCCGTCGCGGCGAACCGGACGCCAGTACCAATCGCCGACCCCAGGGGATGTCGGCCTTGGGAAGCCCATCGAAAAGCGGCAACGAATCGGAAATCATGTCCCCGCCGTGTGGACGCGTCGCGTGATGAAGAACGGAAATCTTTTGGGTCGCACGGTGGTCTCCAATTTGAATCCGGGATCAAAACAAGCCGTGCTACGGATGGTTTTCGCCATCCTTCGTTTCGTCGCTACCCGGTTCGGTATCCGGCGGCGGCAGGTCGTTGCCATGTTGCGGCGGCGAATCCGGCCCCGGCGCTTGGCCCTCGCGACGTTGCTGCAATTGGCGGGTGGCGTTGCGGAGCGAATCCAGCAGGCGCGGGACCTGTCCGGCAGCCAGGAAAACGCGAGCACTCACGGCCGATTGTGGGAAAAAGCTGGTCAAAAAATCCAAGCCAAATTCCGTCGCCCCGTGACCGATCATCACGCCGTTGGAATAGGTACCGCTGAGTTCTTCGTCGGGCAGTTTGAGGTCGTCGTAAATCTCCTGCGGCGTCGGACGCCGCGCCTGCGGGTCACCCGGCTGCGGTTGTGGAGGCACCGGCGGGTCACCAAAACGCTTGCGATACAAATCAAGGTTGGTGTTCAGGGCCTCGATGAATTGGGGCATCACCACGTGCGGCACGATCACCCGTTTGGCAATCCGCTGCGGTCGTCCGATTGTTTGCAGAAAATCAATGATGTATTCGTTCGGGCCCGTCATCACGATGCAACCGGTGCTGAAAACGCCATCGGAAACGTGATCGGGTACGCGGGCGCGAAGAGGCGGTGCTTGCGGCGGGGGCGTGTCGCTCGCCCCGGAGTCGTCCGGTGCTGGGGGGCCGTCGTGGTTCATGCAGTCTCTGTGGGGGCTCCGATCGTGGCGGCGGCCGATATCCGCAGCCGGTTGTGGCGGCGGCCGGCGTCCGCGACCGTTTGTGGCGGGTGGCCGACGTTTCCAAACCACGTTTTAACGGCTGCGACGAATCCTGGGCACCGCTGACCTTTTTGGCGACCGTTTTGGCGGGCACCCATCTGTCGACTTTGCATTGGCCGCCTACTTTGAATTGGCCGCCTACTTTGCATTGGCCAGGCGCCGCTGTTCCTCAAGCACCCGTTTGGGCGTCGCGATGCGGCGTGGAAACGCCAGTTTGGGTTTGCAAAGCAAGGTCACCGCCAATCCCAACCCCGACAAAAACCCGACACTCCACACCACCTCTCGAGCGCTCACATTGCCCTGGAAACACTCGCCGGTCGTCCACGCCCAATTGGTCAATTGCCATTTCGAATAGTTGTAGGCGCGATAATCGTTCAAGTGCAGTCCGATCGAATAGGGCACCAGCGCCGTCAAGACCATCACGCTGACCAAACCCGCCAAGCCGACTTCCACACGCGGCGTGTTGCGACGACGAATCACCCACATCACCCAGCGTACCAACACCAGCAAGCCGACCGCGTACACCGACGCGGCCAGGAACGCGCGACGGAATCCGGGCAGCCCACCGAGCACAAGACGCGACCGAGATTCCTGGATCAGCAAATCCAATTGGTACAGCCCAAAAGCGGTGAACGCCAAACCGCCCAAACACGCAAAAACCAGCCCCGTGGTTGGGCCGGGCGTCAAATAGGTCAGCGTCATGCGGGCCGCGAAACTGGACGGCAATTCCCGCCGAATTCGCGGCGTCAACACTTCCGATTCCGCCACCATCATCGCGCCGGCAAACAACCAAAACGTTCCCCCGAGTGCCAAAAATACCAGCACCGCATCCAAAAAAGGCGAATCCGATTGAACGATCCTGCCACCGCCACCGTGCGTCAACAACACGACGACGCCGGTCAGGACCGCGGTCAGCAACAGCAGCGATACCCGAATCGCCGTCGATCGATTCTCACTTTCGGGCGTCAATTGGGCCGCCGTCGCGGTCAACAATAAATGCCCGAGCGCCACGGCGACCGCGATGACCGAAGACACCACCAAAATCGTGTCCGGTGCCGACATCGGATTGCCGTCCAAGATCAGCGTCACGTTCATCGCCCCCAAACCCACTTGCGACGCGATCAAGATCACCATCACCATCAACAGCGTGCCGATGCGACCGCCACGAGTCCGCGCGATTGGCGAAAAGAACAACGCCGCGATCGTCAACACGATGCCGCTGACCAACAGCGATCCGATGATCAACATCGTGGTCGGAAAATCGACACCGCGCAGCGTGTACGCATACGCCACGCAGGGAAACAGCGCGACAAAGTACAACAACATTTGCAACATCGCGCTGGCCAATTTTCCCAACACAATTTGCCACGGCGACAGCGTCGTGATTGACAACAATTCCAGCGTGCCATCATCGATCTCATTTTCAAGCGACCGGTAGGCCGCCAGCGGCACGACCAACAGCATTGGCACGGCCAACACCAAGTAGTAGCCGATCAGCATGCGCGTGGCCGATGGACTGGTATAAATTTGCGGCATCATCGACAAGCTGCCGCCGACGGTCCAAGCCAAGGCCGCAAAAAGCAAACTTGAAAAGGTTGCCACAAATTGACGACTCTTGAGCGCCTGCCGCGTTTCTTTGATCAGGATCGGGTTCAGCCGATTGCCGATCCGCTTGGCGATATCGTCGATCCGGCGAAGCCACTTTGAATCACTTGGCGAATGTAAATCGATTGGCGATGGCGAATCCGTGGGCGATGGCGAATCAGTCGAATGGGAGACAACGGACATGGCATGAAGCAACGCGAACGATCAAACTGACCCCGCCAGTACTGTAGCAAGGTTACCGACGATTCGCTGTTCCCGTCGGCACCGATTTGATGCAGGCTTCCCCGAATGACCAAGGCCCCCTGATGTCCGCTGATTCTCATTCGTCCCGTGATCCTAGGGCGTTGGCGATGGAGATTTGGAACGCCGCACTGGATGGCGTGCGGCCGGCAAGCTTGATCGCCCACCGGGCATCGCGGACACCCACGACATGGCACCTGGATCAACTCACCTGGAACCACGCCGAAGTCGACCGCGTCTTGGTCGTCGGTGGCGGCAAGGCGGGCGTCGAAATGGTCCGCGGGATCACCGCATGGATCGGCGACGACATCCCGGTGTCCGGCTTGGTGAATGTTCCGGGTCTGGATGAACAATCCATCGGCGGAGTCGTTTGTCGCGGGGTTCGTGATTTGGCCGAAAACCTGCCGACAGCCGCCGCCGTCGAATCGACGCAGGAAATCCTGCGGATGGTCGGTCAGGCGGACGATCGAACGTGGGTGATTGCGGCGATTTCCGGCGGTGGCAGCGCGACGCTCACCGCACCGATTCCCGGGGTGTCGCTGGACGAACTTCGGGCAACCATCAAACGACTGAGCGCCGCCGGCACCGACATCGTTCGTCTGAACGACATTCGCGGCGAAATGGACGCGGTCAAACGGGGCGGTTTGATCGCCGCCGCATCCGGCGGAATGTGGTTGACTCTGGTGATCAGCGACATTTTGGGCGGGCACATCGACCGTGTCGCCAGCGGCCCGACTTATCCAGCATTCGAAACGCCCTTGAAGGTTTCGCAGCATGACCAGGTCGTCTTGGGCAGCAACGCGATCGCGATCGACCACGCGGGAATTCGCGCCGAAGCACTCGGGTTCAACCACTTGATGCACGGAGATCTTCGCAGCGACGTCACCGCCGAACAAGCCGGCCGCGAACTGGCCCAGTTCTTGATTCGGTGGCACGAACTTGCACCGGAGATGCCCGAGCATGACGCGGTAATCATGGGCGGCGAACCGATCGTGCATTTATGCGATGCCTCCATCCGCGGCTTGGGCGGCCGCAACACGCAACTGGTGTTGGCCGGCTACATCGCGACTTGCGAAGCGATCGCCGCTCGGGGCTGGGACGCGGACGAATTTTGGCGACACCACGTTTTGCTGTCCGGCGGCACCGACGGCGAAGATGGCCCAACCGACGCGGCCGGCGCGATGGTCGACGCGGCCGTGCATCGCCGGATTCAAGAAATGCAATGGGACGCCGATGAATGTCTGCGCCGCAACGACGCTTATCGATTCTTTGCCGCCAGTGGTGGTTTGATCCAGAGCGGCCCGACGGGCACGAACGTTTGCGACATCCGCATCGCCCTGCGGGTTGGCGCGTAACGGTGTGGATCCGGGCTAGCTGATACGGCCGTCGACACGCCCTAGGAACGAAATTTTGCCCATTTTGATCTCAGCAGGCACTTCACGCTCCACATCTTCGCGCCCAGCGTGCCGGCGGCAGCGGCGACTTGCCGAACGGTCGATTGGTACACGTCGCGGCAGGCCGGAAACTGGACCAAAAGATTCTTGGGCAGCCGGCCCAGGTCCAAATGCTCGCGAGCCACCCGGAACGCCTGGGCGGGGACATCGCTTTGCCGAATCGCAAAGTACGATTCTGCCCAGTCGTGCAAAATCCGCTCCAACGGTCCGTCATTCTCCGCACCACTGCTGGTCATAAAATGACGCAACGCCATCTCGTCGTCGCCACGACCGATCGCGTCCAGCGATGCCCACAAACTCAACTGCTTGTACTGACTCGCCTGTGGCAGGCCGAGGGCGTGCAGCGTCACGTGCTGGGCTTCGTCATGCCGATCCAAAATCCGCAACACCTCGTGCAGGTTTTGGTACATCCAGGGTTCCATGCCCTCGACGGATTCCCACACCCCGGCCCAATGTTGAACTTGTTTGAGCGGCAAGACACGCGGATTCCTCGCCAACCCGCACAACAGACTCGAATACATGTTGGGGTAGCGGACGATGGATGCTTCAAACGCTTGGATGACTTTTTGCAGCGCCTCGGTATGGTTGGCTTCGGCCAATTCGCCCAGCAGCGTCGCCAAAATTCCGATGGCGACTTGCGTTTCGTCAGGTTCGGTGGCGGTGTTCGGTTCGGTGGCGGTGTTTGGGTTTTGTTGCAATTGCAAATCGGCATGGTCCAACAAGTCGGCCATCACGATCGGGCGTGAATCCGCTTCGGCCCGCTGAATCCGATGCCGGGCCCATAACGAACCCAGCCATGACCGATGGGGATATCGTTTGGCGGCGGCGATCAATCGCGTTTCGGCATCGTCGGCTTTGCCGTGTTCATCCAACAGGCCAAGCCCGGTTTGCGCGGCCCGACCGGCCGCATCGTCATCGCTGTCAAGCATCTGTTGATACAGGTCCGTCACGGTGTCGGTGTCGCCGCGTTGTCCGGCGACCCGCATCCGGCGGCTCAGGATGGCCGGGTGCGAATCCGAGCGGGGCAAATTGGAAACGACCGTTTCGGCTTCGTCCCAGCGTCCCGTTTCGGCCAACACATCGAACAACACGCAGCGGCTGGCGCTATACGTGGGCATGATTTCGATCGCGCGGGTCAGCGCGTCGATCGCGCGATCTTTCAAATCGATTTCGGCGAACCGCCCGCCCACCGCGTCCAACACATCGGGATCATGCGGCGCCAGATGCAATTGCTGGTCCAGCGCCCGGATCAATTGCGATCGGTCCTCACGCTCGGATGCCCAGGCTTCCAATTGTTGCCACACGATCAACGAATCGGGGTGCTGTTCGGCGGCCTGCAACAACGCGTTGTAAGCTTCGTCGTGGGCGCCGACATCCCACAACAGTTGGCTTCGCGTGTGCTGGATCGATGCCGGTTTGGTGGGATAAATCGGCGGTTCGAGAGCCTGCAGGGCGGCTTGGAAGTCACCCGAGTGCATGTGGATTCGCGCCCGCAGCGTGTGCAAACGCTCCAGAAACGGATCGATCGCCTCGGCCTTTTCCAAAGCCGCCAGGGCATCTTCGAAACGGTCTTCCATGGCCAGGGAAACCGCGTGGTGAATCCACACGATCGCCAGGTGCGGACTTTTATCGACCAATTCTTGGGTCAATTGAATTCGCCAATCGTGACGCTCCAGGGCGTCCGCGACTTCCTCGCCACGACGCAGTGCAAATTCGTATTCGGGTTGCAGCTTGATCGCGGCTTCGAATTGTTCGAGCGCCTCTTCGCGTTGTTCCAGTTCGATCAGTGTGTCGCCCAGGTAGCCTCGCGTGATGGGATCCAGCGGCGTTTTGGAAACGGTTTCACGCAGCAGTTCGGCGGCTTCGTCATAGCGGCCCTGGTTGCTGTGCCATTCACTTAGCGCCCGCGTGACGGCCGCGTTTCCTGGACGCAGCGACCGACAACGCTCCAGGGCTTCGCCGGCGGCATCGGGGTAGCCGGCCAACATTGCCAGTTGATGTCGTTGGTACCACGCGGCCGGTTCGAGCGCGAATTGCTGGCACGCCTTTTCGCTGACCGCGAGCGCTTCGTCCAAGCGCTTCATGTGGGCCAATTGTTCGGCGTAGGCCTGGTGGGCGGCCCACAAATCGGGTCGCGAGTGTAACGCTTCACTCAAGGACGCCAAAATTTGTTCATCGGGCAGCAAACCCATCGCCGCATCGCGATAGGTATTCAGAACGTCGCCGGTGAGCGTCTGGGAACCGAATTGTTCCAGCAGCCACGCAAGTTCCTCTTTAGCTTGCGTGGCGTCCTCGCACAGCGACAGCAAGCGTCCGACGGCGAATTCGTCATCGACGTCTTTTTCAAGCAATTCCTTTAACACAGCGCGCGCGGTCGCGGCGTCGCCGCGTCGGTGAGCCAAACCGGAGCGAAGAATTTTGACGAAGCCGACTTCCGAATCCAACGCTTCGGCTCGATCGGTTAATTCTTGGGCGCGATCCAAGTGACCGGCGGCCAAAGCGTGTTGTGCCAATTCGCGAATCGCCCAGGCGTCCTCGGGATCGCGCTCGAGAATCGCCTCGAGCACCGGTGCGACTTCCTCGAAGGGTCGTTGCGACAGCGCCGCGGCGTAACGCTGGGCCAGCGGCCGGAAGTGCGGAAAGGCTTCGGCCGCTTGCCGCCAATATTCGATGACCGCGTCTTCGCCATCAAGTTGCAATCGCATGGCGGCCTGTTGTTCGCGGACGTCCAGCGCCAGCGGAGTCGCGGCGACGATGTCGGCCAGCAGGCTTTCGGCTTTGGAAAATTCGCAC
>JBCCRW010000133.1:0-13417 GCA_039201055.1 Planctomycetota bacterium
GCCGTCTTGGCGGACGCAGATCATGCGGACAATGCGACGGCAATTCGCCAGCCATCGACGTCGCGACAGGAACTTGCGTCTGATCAAGCGCGTTCAAGCCGCCTGGAGCCGCCCGAAGTTCAGTTGCAATCGCCCGGCAGCGACACCAACCAAGAGCGTTCGAATCGTTCCGATGAAGTTTCCGTCGGTTCCGGTTCGGCCTCGCATCCTGGGAACTGATGTCACGCCGTGCCGCATTGTCGACGTTGGACGGATGCGCCGGCCGGGTGGTGGTGGCGGCCAGCTTGGTGTGTTTGCTGCTGGGTTGCTTGACACAAGTGGCTTTCGGGCAAAGCCCCACCATGGACGCCGAATCAGGGGCGGCCGCCCAGAAAATCCGCTGGATTGGCGTCAAAGAATCGCAATTGGTTGGCTTGATCCCTCGCGATTATCGCCCCGTTCGGATGGACCGGCTGTTGGCCTGGATCGTCGAGACGACCAAGACGGACTCCGCTGCAATGCAGCGCATCGATTCACTGCGGCTGTCGGCGCGCTATGAAGACGGCATGCTGAAAGATGGTCTCGCCATCTTTCGAGTCGCCACACCCACAAGCGTCAGCACGCAAATTCCACTGGCATCCTGGAACCTCAGCGTCCTGGGATCGCGTGGTGTGCGTGTGTATGCGGATGGTGTGTCTGCGGATGGTGTGCGTGCGGATGGTGGTAATGTGGGTTCCGATGAAGACCTGGCAGATGCATACCGCACCGATTGGGTTTCCGATCCCGACGGCAAACACACGCTGTTGGTTCAGCGCGATTCCGAAAGCCCGACGACGGGCAAGACCGCTGCGTTCATCGAATGCATGTTTGCTTGGGAAGCCGCCGCGACCGCCACCGCGACGGCCAATGAATTCGAATTCGATTTGCCGGCGGTGCCCCGCGCGAGTCTCGAATTGCGGCTGCCGCCCGACGTGCGTTTGCGGGCCCCCGGATTGCTCGTCGACGCCGAACCGTTGGAAACCGCTGAATCCTCGGAAACCGCTGTACCCTCCGGCGCTTCCGAAGCTTTGGAAAATCCGGGAACCGAAGGGACCACCGTTCGCATTGATCTGGGTGGACTTCGAAGCGCCAAGTTTTCCATTGGCCGTCCGTCGCTGCTGCCGGATGGCGAAGCTTGCCGCATTTTGTTTTCGAGCGCCGATTACGAAATCGATCCCGACGGGTTGCTGTGTACGCAAACGGTTTGGATCGACGCGGGCAGTCCCATTGCCCAGTCCTGGTCATCGGCCGCGCCGGTGCTGCGGGCACGCGTGGGCGATGTCGCGGTGCCACTGGAACGATCGCCCGTCGACCCCAATCGATTTCAACTTCGCGACGGCGATTGGCAACGCGATCAACCGAACGATCGGAAGCCCCGCCGGCTTGAATTCACAATGCTTGGGTCGTGGCGATCGCCACTGGAACTTCCCGTCTGTCGGCCGCTGGATGACTGGGTGGGCCCGAGTGCCAGTGCCGATCGAATCTCGCTGCGGCTGCACCCCGAACTCCGGTGCACCGGTTGGTCCGTGCCTGACGATTGGGCGGTGCAGCGTGTCGAACCGGAAAACCTTCGCGATTCCGATGATTGGGTGGCCGGCGACGACAATCCGCCGCCGCAGGTCTTGGGCGCGACGGGAATCGGGCTGCTGGCCCCCGCCGATGCGGTGCCGGCGACAGCGAACCGGACGACCGCGACGAACGGCCAAGGTTCGAGCGGGCTTGCGGGAACTGGGCTTGCGGGAACTGGGCTTGCGGGAACTGGGCTTGCGGGAACTGGGCTTGCGGGAACTGGGCCCAGTGGTTTCTCGGTGTTACAAATTGAATCTCGCCGCCGCAATCTGCGTATGCGTTCGGACATGCGTATCAATTTGGCATCGGCGGGTCAGGACACTCAAGCTGACGCCTGGATTCGCATCGAATCGGACCGGCCGCAGTGGCGACCGATCGTGTTGGACTGGGAACCGGGATGGGAACTCCGCAGCGTCGTCTCCGGCGGTGCCGAGGCGAGGGCGATCGACACCCAGTGGAATGCTCGCCAGCTTTTGATTTGGCCCGATGGTGATGCTTGGCAACGCATTGACGATGTTTCCGGCAGCGGATCTTTGATCGATCGCGCCGTGGCGGCGGGTGATTCGCGTCCCGGTGCCGACGCGAGTCCGGATGCGGACACGATCTGGGATGCCGATCCAAACTCGGGTGCAAACGCTGGATCGGGTGCAAATGCTGGCTCGGGTGCAAACCGTCAAAACAAGTACGAGTGGCGTTTTCGTGTTCGAGCGACGCACCCCACACCGCTGGGCAGGTTCCCTCGGTTTTGGTGGTTTCGACCATCGGGGCGTCGTTTTCCCGAAATCGATCGTCGCGTCGTGCTGCAGCCACCCGGCAGCCGGATCTGGAGTCCCGAAATGGCGACGATCAAGGACCGCGTTTGGCCGGACCTGGAATCTCGAAGTGGCGAAAGCTTCCCGGGTGACGGGATCGAGGACTGGCCGGTCGAATTGGGGGCAACACAAAAAGACGCCTTGTTGTTGCGCCCACGCGATGCCGCCGTCGATCCGGTGCGATGGGTGGATCCCGGTGTCGCGTTTGATGTCCGCACCGATTTTGATGTCAGCCGCGATCAGCAGGACGTGGTGGCGGAATTTCGCGTGGATGTGACCTCCGCCGGGCGTCCGCTGAATCGGATCGGGCTGAAGTGGCCCAGTGGCCCCATCGGCCAAGGCTGGAATTGGTCGTTGGAACCGCAAACGGAGGTGGCGGCCGGTGATTTTCTTGAGCGGGTCAGTCCACCGGTCGTCGTTCGCGGCGATGCCGATGCGACGGTTGATGAAATTGTCATTCAAGCCAATGACGTGGATCTTCGCGATCATCGTTTGGTCGGCCGTCGACGCTTGGATTCCGTAGATACACAAATCTCGCTTCCCTGGGTGCTCAATGCGTCCAACCAAACGTGTCGCGGCCGCATCGATCCGGGAATCCAAGCTTTCTCGCCCAGCGATTCGGTGACGTTTACTCCGACGCAAGATCGGGGTTTGGAATTTCGCTACCGACCGCTCGCGTCGTCAGAATTCGAGATCCGCTGAACGAATCGGCGGATTGGCCCAGTGTCGTCCAGCGGCTGTCGACTTTGGTGCTGGGCAGTTGCCGCCGCGACGATCAAATCTTGATCCGCTTGGAAGGACGTTTTGATAGCGGCTTGACCCTGACGATGCCACCGGACTTGCGAGTCCAGAACGTGAGCTTCGGTAGCGAATTGGACGAGTCGCCCAACTGGGAACCCGGTCAGCTTGTCTTGCCCGGCCGGGACGATTGCGAGTCGATACTGGTTCGCTGCACCCGCGCGGTTCGGCCGACGCCCTGGTTCCGTCGCTGCCGAGTTCCCTTCGTGCGGTGCGATGCCGACGTGCTTTCGCGTCAGGCGTCGATCACGCCGGTGGCGGGTACGTTTCTGCCCGCCGGTTTGATTCGCGCCACACCCAATCGTACGCTGCCGATTCGTCCGGGACGCGCGATCTTGTTGGTCCCGACGGCGGCATCACTTTCGATCGCTTGGTTGGTCGCGCTGGCGTGCTTGGGGATCGGTTTGGCACTGTCACGCCGCAATCGCTATTACAGTTTTTTGGTCGTTGTCGGTGTGCTGTTGTTGGTGACCTTGTGGCGTGATTGGCACACCGGTCTGGCCGCGTTTGTCGCGTTGCCGTTGGTTTTGGGAATCACGCTGGCGCTGGTTTGGTTGCCGCCCCGAGCATCATATCGATCACCCGGGACCCGCCGCCGCCAATTTGGATTTCGCAGTCGGAACTTGTCGGCAACACGCGACGTTTCCACCAGCAGCGATTTTTCGGTGGGCGTGATCCTGCCGTTTCTGTTTTGGATCGGCATCGGCAACGACGTGGCGGCACAGGACCGCGTGATTCCGAGCGACGGACGCTCACGCGAAGTTCGGCCGGTGCTGGATGCCCCACTGCTATTGTCCGTCGATGAACGCGGCCGACCCCTGGGCGATGTTGTCTACGTTCCCGAATCGTTGGAACGGCAGATCAAGTCCGGAGACGATGACGCGGGGGTTTTGCTGGAACGGGCTCCGGTGCAATTTCTGGAAGCAAGATATGAATTGGACCTTCGTGACGCCTTTGCGGATCAAGTCGGCCGTGATTCCGAAGGCGGCATCGTTGCACCCGATGACGGCGACAGAACACAGACGCCACGCGATACCGCGACGATCGTTTGCACGTATCGTTGGCGCGATGACACCCAAAATGTTGCGTCGGTGCGATTACCGATTCGGCCATCCTTGGTGGTCAGTGTGGAAGCGGCACGAAGCGGCAATCGCCTGCGGCATTCCGCGTCGGTTGACGGCACCGAAACCATCATCGATTTGGGTGGGCAAGCGATCGATCGGGTTCGGGTGACGACTCGCGCATCGCTCGTGCGACGCGACGATCGAGGATTGATCCGGTTGCCCGTGTTCCCGCTTGCAAAAGCGACTTTGGAACTCAGTGGTGTCATGTCCAACGAGCCCGTGCTTGTCCGCACGGCAACGGGATTCTGCCCGATCAGTGTCAGTGCAAATCTGGCGGAAGTGAATCTAGGCCCCGTCGATCAAGTGCGAGTTCAATTCCGCGGCCGCCCGCTGGGTGGGGCTCCCAATCGCGGGCCGCTGGGCCGTCGTTACCTCGCGTTCCTGGCCCCCGATGCGGCGTTCATCCGATGTGAAGTTCAGCCCGCGGAAACTTTTTTTTCGGGTGATCGTTACCAATTCGTCATTCGCTCGGCCGATCTGCCGATGCTGACCGGCAACGGCTGGAGGTGGCAGGCGAGCGAGTTGTTCCGTTCTTCGCGGCGGCTGGTGACCGTCATCGCCATCCGTGACAATCCCGGCCCGATTGAATTGTTCTGGAAACGTGATCTTTCAGGGAATGCCAGCGATGACTCTGTTGTTGCCAGCGATGACTCTGTTGTTGCCAGCGATGACTCTGTTGTTGCCAGCGATGACATCGGGGATGCCAGCGACGACTCGGGAGATACCAGCGATGACGTTGAATCCGGTGCGATCGTGGACATTCCCGAGGTCATCGCGGCGGCGCTGGGTGAAAACGCGCCCGCGCTAGTCGCCTACCACGGCGGCCCGCGGTATCGCATCCAGCCGATCGCCGATGGACCTTTGGAATCCACCAGCCAGGACCAATTTCGGGTTTCGTGGCGCGGCAGTGACGGACCGATCGACCGGGTTTTGGTGTGCCAGGATCGGTGGCCCGAATTGCAGGTGCGACGCATCGGACGCGGCAACCCCGGTCTCGAGGCCGACGTGCATTACCAGGTTTCGCGAAACCTGGTGCACGCGACCTGGAAGATTCGCCGTCGTGCATCGCCGGCCGATGATGCAGGCGTGGGGATGCCAAACGCCATCGCGACCACGCTGGAAATTCCCAACGATTGGAAAGTCGAATCGTTTCGCGGCGCCGGCCCGACGAATGCCCCGACGGCAAGCGCATGGTCACTCGATCGCGGCCCCAAGCAGACGCGATTGATCGCCGATGATCGAGATGGCCCTTGGACGTTACGGATGTCCCATCGCCTGGTCACGACGAATACCCGTGGACAGCTTCGCGGACGAAAAGTCGTCCGCCTGCCCGCAATATTTTCCTCTGGTGTGCCGGTAACGGTCAACGGTTTGACGATGGAGCGGGATGATCACGTCGGCGTGCAGTGGTTGGACCCGAAGGACGCCGCCGAAACGTCCGGCCGGCCGGCAGCGGCTGGGGCGTTCCCAAACGCCGTGGTCACCCCGTCGGATCTGCGCCGCGGCTGGTTGCCGGTGACGCGGTGGCGGGCAAACGAAATCGACGAAGAACGGATTCCGACAGATTCGGATTCGTCGGTAGCGTTTCCGGCCGGGGCGGAATTTCGTGTCCAAAACTTGCCGCCGGTTCCGATCGAACAGAGCACGACGATTTTGGAGTCCATCCAGAATCGCTGGGAGGCCGAATTGCGTTTGGAACTTCGTGCCGGCGGCAGTTTGGCGGAACGATGTGTCGACATCCTGGTACCCGATCCTCTGCGGGACGAAATTCGTTGCGACATCGATGCGGTCAAATGCGTGTTGCCGTCGCTGGAACCGGGAAAGTCGGTCGCGCGATTTTATTTCCCCAAAGCCGAATCGCCGCCAATCTTTCGTGCCGCGGTGGAACTGGATGAAAACGGCCGGATTGGGGCTCCCGATTGGCAATGCCTTTCCAATCGAAAAATCAAGCGTCAAATCCTGGTACCGCGTTTGGCCGATGCGGCCAGCGACGTGCCCGATCGTTCCGGTCGCGGTTTGTGGGATGCCGTCGGCGTTCGCCCCTTGGGCGTCCGGGGCGACAAGTTGGCCTTCCAGGTCCAACAACGCAGCGCCTACGTGCGCCGCATGTCGGTCGACCAGCCCGAATCGTCCGCGTTGGTCCATTCCAGTCATGTGCGGATGCTGCAGACGGAAATCGGCGCCGTGCTGGACCAGGAACTTCTGCTGGATCCGGGTTCCCAAATGTCGTTGCGAATCAAACTTCCCGTTGCGTCGGAGCTGCTTGGGGTGTGGGTGGAAGGTCGTTATTGGCCACCGCGTGAACGCGACGATGGACTGTTGGAAATTCCGCTGCGACTTTCGAATCTGCCGCAGCGCATTCGTTTGTCCTACCGATTTGATACCAACGCGAATTCCACAAGCACGGTCAATGCTTCCGGCGGTGCCGTTTTGGCCAATGGAAATCCCGTGGGAGCGGCCGCGCTTGCGACCTGGACGGACGCGAGCGGTGAAGCTTTGCCGATGATTCGCCAGTGGTATACCCGCTCGGTGGCGATCAACGCGCTGGTCGACCCCGGGACCGAACCGTCACCGACGGACATCGAGGCGCGGGATGTCGTTCTGGCGACGGCCCTGGTCGATGCGGTCGAATCCGCCGTCGCCGCGTTGGCTTTACGGACCGGCGATCAATCGTCGGCGTGGTTGTCGTTGCGGATGGCCGAATTTCGTCGCTTGATGGATCGCGCCATGAAAGCGAAAAACTTGCCGGATCGTCGTTGGGACACGCTCTTGAAACGGATGAACGACATTTTTGATTCTTTGGATGCGACAGATCACTCGCAAGCATCAGGTTTCGATTTCTCCGTGGATCACCTGGACCGCAAGGCGTTGGGCGAAGACGTCTTTGTGGATCAAATCACTTCCACCAAGCCAAGCATCCTCGCCTTTAGCGGCCGCGTCGCACGCGATCCCACGGACGAATCCTTGCAACGGTTGATTTTGAATCTGATCACGCTGGCGATCGTCATCGCCGTGATCGTGGCACTTCGTGATCGAGTTTCAAAAATCGATCAATGGTGCGACCAACCTAGCCTGTGGTTGTTCCTGATCGGTTTGACGTTGACGCTCGTGATCCCGCGCTGGGTGGGACTGACGATCATGTTGGTCGCGGCTTTGTTCGCGTTGACGGAGCATTCCGAATCGTTGAAGCTAATGGGTCGCCGACCGGGTTCATCGCGACGTCTGGTTGGCGGATCACCGAGTCAACGACGAAGTTTTCTTCCCCGCCTTCGCGAATGATCGTGCCCGAGCCAATCCTGCGTCCATTGTTTGTCGTCGTGACGCTGATGATCGCGTGGGTTGCCCAGAATCCGGTGGCGTTCCAGGTTCAGGTGGCAACTGCCAGCGATCTTGAATCTCGGGCCGGCAGCTCCACCGACGAAAGCCAAATCGGTTATTCACGACACATTCGCCCGCTGCTGTCAAAACACTGTTTCGCGTGCCACGGCCCGGACGAGGATCATCGGGAATCCGACGTGCGGCTGGATGTGCCCGGCGAAATTGATTTGGATGCGGTGATCGAGCGTATCCGCAGCGACGATCCCGCTTGGGTGATGCCGCCACCGTCCAGCGGCAAGCCGCTTCGCGAAGCGGACAAGCGACGTTTGGAAAGATGGATCGATGCGGGCGCCGAATATGAAACCCATTGGTCGTTCCAAACGCCGCAAGCCGGCGTGGTGGATTCGGGCAAGCACCCGGTTGATCACTTCGTCGATCGTAAGCTGCATGACACCGGATTGGCGCGATCGCCCGTTGCCGATCCACAAACACTCGTGCGACGTTTGTATTTGGATTTGGTAGGAACGGTTCCGCCCATCGAAATCGCGGACGCTTTTTCCGCGAATCCCTCGGAAATCCAATACCGCCGGCTGGTCGACCGGCTGCTCGCGTCACCGGACTACGCCACCAAGTGGGCACGGCCGTGGTTGGATCTGGCCCGCTATGCCGATACCAACGGTTACGAAAAAGATCGCGACCGGACGATCTGGCCGTATCGTGATTGGGTCATTCGCGCGATCGGTAGCGACATGCCGTTTGACCAGTTCACGATTCAGCAGCTTGCCGGTGACATGTTGCCGGGCGCGACGCTTGCCAACCGCATCGCGACGGGCTTCCATCGCAACACGATGTTAAACGAAGAAGGCGGCATTGACCCGCTGGAATTTCGCTACCACGCGATGGCCGACCGCGTGGCCACCACCGGCACCACTTGGTTGGGCCTGACGCTCGGTTGTGCCCAGTGCCACACGCATAAATACGATCCGATTACCCACGATGATTATTTCGGCATCATGGCGATGTTAAATAACGCCGACGAGCCGGAAATACCGATCGATGGATCGGAGTCGGCGACCGAAATTTGGCGGCGAGGTCTGGACCAACTGCTTGCAAAGGTTTCACGCGAGGACGCTGAATTTCAAACCAAGCTGGACGACTGGGTCGAAATAGCTCGGGTGCAACGCCAAGCTTGGAGGACGCTGCGTCCACAGTCTCTTGTTTCGGAAGGTCCCTACCTCGTTCATGGCGATGGCGACATCATTCGGGCCGGTGGAGACATCACCAAGCATGACGTTTACAGTATCACTTTGAATTCCGGCAGCGAAGCCATCCGGGGCTTGCGTTTGGAAGCCTTGGCGGATCCGGACTTGCCGGCCGGCGGTCCGGGGCTCGCCTACTACGAAGGCCCCAAGGGAACGTTTTTTCTGTCCGAGTTCAGCGTTCGCGATGCCGCCGGGCAAAAGATCCCGATCGCCGGCGCGCGGGTGTCCTATGCGAAGAATGGCTTTGGCAAGGGGGCCGCCGGTGCGGCCGAAGCGATCGACGGCGACATCCAAAGCGGTTGGTCGATCGCCGATGGCAGCGGCCAAGACCACGTCGCCGTTTTTGAACTGGAAACGCCGATTCCCGCGGGCAGCCGATTCGAAATTGAAATGCACTTCGGGCGGCACTTTGCCGCTTCTCTGGGGAAGTTTCGAATTTCGGCGGCGGCAGCGGACGGTCCGCTCGACGCGTTGCAACTAAGCGAGTTGGAATGGCAGTCCGTTTGCGGCGACGATGCCCGTCAGCGGCCGGCAGTTCAAAAGGCATTCCTGCGTCACCACGACGATTACCGGGAACCGGTCGCCAAAATCCGCCGCCAAATTGCCCACCTACGACGCACGACGACGCTGACCCTTCGCGAACGTCCCGCCGAATTCCCTCGTCAGACCTATCTACGTCATCGCGGCGAATACACCCTACCCAAACATGTCGTCCCACCACGGCTACCCGAAGCACTCGGCAATGTGACCGACACGCGGCCGCAGGATCGCTTGGAGTTTGCGCGGTGGTTGGTCACCGATAAACATCCCCTGACCGCGCGAGTGGTCGTGAATCGGCACTGGGCGGCATTCTTTGGAACCGGCTTGGTGCCGACCGTCGAAGACTTTGGCATGCAGGGCGAATATCCCACGCACCCCCGTTTGTTGGACCATCTTGCCGTGGGTTTGGTCGACCATGATTGGTCGATCAAGTGGTTGCACCGGATGATTGTCACCAGCCAAACGTATCGGCAGCGTTCGGATTGGCAATCCGTGGCGACCGGTGATTCCCTGCGCGATTACGCGGTGTTTCCACGCACCCGTTTGGATGCCGAAACCCTTCGTGATGTATCATTGGATGCGGCCGGGATGTTGCAGCGCATCCATTTTGGACCGCCGGTTCGACCCACGGCCCCCCGCGACGATGTCGCCGCAAATTATTCCAAGTCCAAATGGGTCGCCAGCCAGGGGGGCGATCGCTTTCGCCCAAGCATTTACACGTATCGCAAACGTACCGCACCCTTTGCGATGTTCATGACATTTGATGGGGCAAGTGGCGAGGTTTGCGTTGCCAGACGCGACCGTTCGAACACGCCGCTGCAGGCATTGACGTTGTTGAACGATCCCATGTTCATGGAAATCGCGGCGGGCCTGGGAAAACGCATGCAGTCGCACGCCGAGACGACAAACATCGACGCGGCGATCTCACTGGGTTTCCGCAGCTTGCTGACGCGTCATCCTGGGAACGACGAATCGGCCATGCTGCGCGCCTTTCAAGAAAAGCATTCCGATTGGTCGGCGACGGCTCGGGTGCTGCTTTGTTTGGACGAATCGATTTGCAAGAACTAAACCTTCAACGGAACGTCGCGCGCCGACACTTCCTGCGTGATTGCGGCTTGGGGCTGGGGAAAATTGCCGGCGCGGGTTTGCTGTTGGACGCGGCCGGTAGGGCGTCGGACAGTGATGCTGTGGCCGGTGAACTGGTGGCCATGGCACCTCCGTCGGCGTCGCGCCCACTGGCCGCGCGGAAGCCTCCGCTGGTCCCCACGGCCAAGGCGGTCATCCATTTGTTCATGGCCGGCGCGCCCAGCCAATTGGAGTTGTTTGATCCCAAGCCGGTGCTGTCAAAGCTCGAGGGCAATCCGCTTCCCAAATCGGTTGTCGGGGATCAACGCTACGCGTTTATCCAGCCCGATGCGGCCGTGATGGGGCCCCAATTTGGCTTCGATCGTTACGGCGACAGTGGGCTGTTGTTGGGCCAGCCGATGCGTCCGTTGGGGGTTGTGGCGGACGAACTGTGCGTGGTCCGTTCGGTCACCACGGATCAATTCAATCACGCACCGGCACAGATATTTTTCAACACCGGATTTTCGCAGCCCGGCCGTCCCAGTCTGGGGTCCTGGGTCCTGTACGGGCTCGGCTGCGAAACGCAAAACTTACCGGCCTTTGTGGTGATGAGTACCGGGGCGGGCATCAGTGGCGGGACGACGCTGTGGTCCAGCGGTTTCATGCCCACGGTTTACACCGGAGTACGATTTCGTAGCGGTGTGCAGCCGATCTTGAACGTACAAACACCGCCGGCTTTCAGCAGCAAGATCCAGGAAGAGACGTTTGATTTGATCGAACGTTTGAATCGAAAACGGCTGGGTGTCGTGGGCGATCCTGAAATTGCTACGCGGATGGCGTCCTTCGAAATGGCGGCACAATTGCAATCGTCCGCACCGGAGCTGACCGATTTGAGCGATGAATCTGCGGAAACGTTGGAGCTGTATGGCTGCGATCCCAAGCAACCCTCGTTCGCACGTTCGTGTTTACTTGCTCGGCGGATGGTCGAACGTGGCGTGCGTTTCATCAATTTGTATCATTCCGGCTGGGACGCCCACAGCGACGTCCGCGGCAACACGCTGCACAATTGCGGCCAGACCGCCCAGGCGTCGGCGGCGTTGATCCAGGATCTCAAGCGACGTGGGATGTTGCAGGAAACCTTGGTGGTCTGGGGCGGCGAATTCGGACGCACGCCGATGGTGGAAACCAATCCGGCATTGGGCCGCAAAGCGGGCCGCGATCACCATCCGCAAGCGTTTACGATGTGGATGGCCGGTGGCGGAATTCGTCCGGGGATAACCTACGGCGCGACCGATGAATTTGGATTTTCCATTGTGGAAAATCCCGTGCACGTCCATGACGTCCAGGCCACGATCCTAAGAACCCTGGGCTTCGATCACGAACGCTTGACCTATCATCACGCCGGCCGCGACTTCCGGCTGACCGACGTCCACGGCCGAGTGATCAATGACTTACTGAACTCGTGGGTCGGCTAATCTTCCAGTTCTGACGACGAGCTACACATACCTCGACGGCACCAACGACATCCTGAGCGTGGAAAGCGGCGGTTAGAAAACCTCCTACGCCTACGACCACCGCGGGCGGCGTGTTGGAACGTTTACCCAAACCGAAGCGGACGCCACGCCCATCCCTGGTGAACTGGGCCCCGTCCTGCGAACGGCCATGGTCTACGTCGACAACAAACTCTTCTACACCGAAGATCCCTACGAGCGTCGGACCTACTACAACTACGATTCGGTCGACATGCGGCCGATTCGGACCATCACCGGTCTGGTCCCCGAATACGAGCTGGATGACTTTGCCGCGGTGGCTGCCGAAACCCGCGACGCCTCCGCCAACGCCGATTACATCGTCACGGACATGGCCTACGACGTGGTTGGTAACCAAACCTCCACGACCGATCCTCGCGGTTTCGTCACCTCTCACGAATACGATTCGCGCGATCGACGCACCGCGACAATCGCCGCCGATGGCAATGCCGCCGAAGCGCGAACCGAAACCATCTACGACCTCGCCTCCAACGTGATCGAGGTACGTTCGCCCCGTTACTTCGCAGCCGGCGATTCCGAAGGGCATCAAAAGGCCAGAGAAACCTGGACCTACACCGATTCCGGCAACGTGGCGACTCACGTCGAAGCACCCGGGACAACGATCGCGGCCACCGAATCGTTCACCTACGATCTGCTGGGCCGGCGCATTACTCACACCAATTTCGGCGGCCATGTCTCGGAAATCCATCACGAAGATTGCTGTGGGCAAGTCACCGCCTCCGAAGACCCGCTCGGCCATGGTTCTTATGTTCGCAAAGACGCCAGTGGTCGAAATGCTCATTCGGTGCTTGTCCAAGACTACGATGACCATGTCGCCAGTCTGGACAACCCCGTCGATGCCAAAACACTCCGCGAAACGACCACCAAGTTTGACGGGCGTGGTCGGCCGGTCGCTTCAACGACTTGGTTGGTCGCCCGTGGAACCGTCGATGTCACCAATCCGCCCATCGCCGGGCTCGCCGGCGTTGCCGCCGCCGATGGACTCACAACCCAGTACCTCTACGACGACGACCTCGCCGATGGCAGCGGTCTCGATGTGGCCGGTGGACTGACACCGCTGCTGGGCGGCAGCGCGATCAACCTGACCGCCGCGATCACCAAGCTGGGTCAAAGCGAGGCCAATGGTGGTGGCGGGATCACCTTTGATGCCGATTCTGGTGGCTCGGCCCGAGTCACCCTCAACCCCGAAGGCGAAATCCGCTTCGCGATCGCCGACGCCGCCGGACGATCGGTGATGAGCGGGATGCTGGACCCGAGCAACAATTCACTGATCACCTGGTCCTGCTCGGTGCACGATTAAACCGAAATCGTCGGCGGGAAAACCTATCTGGTTTCCAAACGAGTCGACGCTTTGGGCAACA
>JBCCRW010000134.1:0-13414 GCA_039201055.1 Planctomycetota bacterium
CCGGACACCGGCTCGCCCTGTTCATCCTTGACGACACCCCGCATGCGTAGCGGCTTGCCCTGGCAATCATCTTTTCGTTTCTCAACGCGTTCGATGAACGCTTCATCGATGAATTGCCAATTTGGCGTTTCCCGCAGCTTGGCGATACGCTGCGCCATCACGTCATCATCCGCCTTGGTCGCGGCGGCGGGGTCTTCGTCGGCGGCAGGGTCTTCGGCGGTCGTGGCGGCATCGGTCAACCCGAATACGCATAGTGCCACAATCAGGCAAAGCGAAAACAACGATCCCGTAAAGTGGTTTTTCGCCGGCCGTGTGATGGCGTTAATGCGTTGATGGATTTTTGAAGTGCGAGCGGCCATGGGGGAGATTCCAGGAAGGGATCGAACTCTCGCAAACGAAGCAGAACGTTGCGAAAGATGGATGAGCAATTCGCCATGCATTAACGGGTCGAAAGAGTCAGCAAATGGCGGGCCTCGGGAAGGTTGAATGTGCCTATTTTAAGCCGAACGATGTTGCACGGGTGAGCTGCGACTGGAGCTTCAACGACGGGCCGGGTACTTGCACCGAAACGTGATCTGACGACGCAAGCGTCCTCCGACCCGACGCGTGGCTGTCGCCACACCTTCGGCTCACCTGCGTAGGGTTTCCAAGCGGTCGCAGCATCGGTGAGCCGAGGTTGCGGCCTGTGCCGCGGGCCAGGTACTTGCACCGAAACGTGCTCTGACGACGCAAGCGTCCTCCGACCCGACGCGTGTCTGTCGCCACATCTTCGGCTTACCCCACCAGCACTCCGGTGGCCATTTCGCGGCACGCGGCGGCAATTTCGTCCGCGCCCAAGCCATGCTCGGCCAACAATTCGCCGCGTGTTCCGTGCTCGATAAATTGGTCCGGAAAACCCAGTCGGCGGATCATTCTTGTGTCCAGCCGTTCTTCTGCGGCGGCTTCCAAAATGGCCGAACCGAAGCCGCCCGCCAATACGCCCTCCTCGACGGTGATCAGGAACCGATCGCCGCTGAGTCGTTCGCGAAGCATTTCCACGTCCAGCGGTTTGATGAAACGCGCGTTGATGACGGCAATGTCCAATTCGCCCGCCAGCGATTCGGCGGCGGCGAGTGCCTGCTCCAAAATCGGTCCCAGGGCGACGATCGTGCCGTCGGCACCCTCGCGCAACGTTTCCGATTTGCCCATTTGGATCGGTGCCGGTGGCTGCTGCCAATCCATTGCCGATGCTTTGGGATAACGAATGCTGGACGGTTGATCGGCCGACAAAGCGAATTGCAGCATCGATTCCACCTCCGATGCATACGCCGGTGCCATGCAAAACAGATTGGGGAACAGACGCATGTAGCCGATGTCAAACAGGCCGTGATGCGTGGCGCCATCGGGCCCCGTCAAACCGGCACGGTCCATCATGAACACCACGGGCAAATTCTGCAGCGTGACCTCTTGGAAGACTTGGTCAAAACTCCGCTGCAAGAACGTGCTGTAGATATCGACAATCGGCCGCAACCCGGTCTTTGCCTGCCCGGCGGCGAACGCAACGGCGTGCGATTCGCAAATACCGACATCGAAGAAACGATCCGGAAACTTTTCGCGGACGGGTTCCAATTTATTACCCTGGCACATGGCCGCCGTGATCACGGTGACGCGATCGTTGTCGGTCATCGCTTGTCGGATGGCATTGCGGGCGTGCACGGTAAATGGCGGCAAACCGTCGCTGGCCTGAGTGATGACCTTGCCCGATTTTTCTTCAAACGCGGGCGGTGTGTGAAAGTAAACGGGATCTTCCGCCGCCGGTTTGTAGCCGTGACCCTTTTCGGTCACGACGTGCAGGAGCACCGGGCCATCGATCTCTTTGGCGTGCGCAACGTATTTCCGCATCAGCGGGATGTCGTGGCCATCGATTGGGCCCAGGTAGTGAATGCCCAATTCTTCGAACAGCATCCCGCCCAACAAGCCCGCCTTGACGCCCTCTTTCATCTGTGCCAGTAAACGTTCGGCGGGGTCGCCAAACATCGGCACGCGCTCAAGCAGCTTGACGACTTCGTGTTTCAGACCCGTGTAGTACGGATTCGATCGTGCGCGATCCAGGTAGCCGGCGATGGCACCCACGCGCGGGCAAATCGACATTTTGTTGTCGTTCAAAATGATCGTCAGGTCATCTTTCAATTCGCCTGCGTTATTCAGCGCCTCGAAAACGATGCCGCTCGGAAAGGCACCGTCGCCAATCACGGCGACGGTTCGGCGATCCGGCTGGCCACCAATCTTGTCGCCGCTGCGCAAACCGATCGCCGTGCTGACCGAACTGCCCGCGTGACCGGTCATGAACAAGTCGTATTCGGACTCCTTGGGATTCGGGTAGCCCATCAACCCGCCGCGTGTCCGAATCGTTTCGAATTGGTGATAGCGGCCGGTGATTAACTTGTGAGGATAAATTTGGTGCCCGGTATCCCAAATCAATCGATCGCGTCGGAAATCGAATTCCGCGTGCAGTGCTAAACACAATTCCACAACGCCCAGGTTGGACGCGAAGTGCGCCGTCCGCGTGGCCAATAGATTGCACAACACGTCACGAATTTCCGCGGCCGTTTCGGCAAGTTTCGCGGGGTCGAAATCCTTTAGCGGGCTGGCATCGTTAAGCGACGCCAAGATGGGATGATGTCCCATGCCGCCGGCACTCGTTGGGAAGTTTAAGTCCGATCCGGATGGTGTCGGGGCCGATCCGGATGGTGTCGGTGCAGGCTCAGAAGTAGTCAACGTGTTC
The DNA here is from genome assembly GCA_039201055.1 of Planctomycetota bacterium. Taxonomy (GTDB): domain Bacteria; phylum Planctomycetota; class Planctomycetia; order Pirellulales; family Pirellulaceae; genus Rubripirellula. The sequence goes on from JBCCRW010000134.1 coordinate 2,765, forward strand.
GCTCCCCGACAAAATCGGCCAATTGAAACAAAGCTTCCGTGGGTCCATCCACTTCGGCCAAAGCTGCCTTGGCATCGGCAATCAAATCGATTGCCTTTTGCCGAGCCGCCTCGACCCCCAATAATACGGTGTAAGTCAATTTGCCCCGCTCGGCGTCCTTACCGCCTCGTTTGCCCAGAACATTCGCATTGGAAGTGGCGTCCAACCAATCGTCGACGACTTGGAAAGCCAACCCCAAGGCGCGAGCGTATTCGCTGAGTCGCACGCGTTCTTGGACACTAGCCCCCCCGAGCAGTGAACCGATATCGATGGAGGCCAAAAACAAGGCTCCGGTCTTGCGTCGATGAATCGATTCCAAAAATTGCAGCGAGCGGCTTGGGCCTTGACCGGACAGCGAGCGGCCGGTGCCTTGATCGGATGATTGGGTGCCGGTGTTGGTGCTGGACAGCGTGTTGGTGCTAGAAAATGCGTTTTCGGCGATCGTTTCGGCCGCCAGATCATCCGCCTGGCCGCCCACCAGGGCGCCGCTGCCGGCGGCTTCGGCCAGAATTTGCAGTGCCTGGACCCCCACCGAAGAACGAGCAACCCCGCGTGCGAGCATCGCGAAGGCGTCGGCCTGCAAAGCGTCGCCGGCCAAAATCGCGGTGGCTTCGTCAAATTGGCGATGCACGGTCGGTTGCCCGCGACGCAGGTCGTCGTCATCCATGGCCGGCAAATCGTCGTGAATCAGCGAATAAGCGTGGATGAATTCAACGGCGCAAGCGGCCGACCAAACCCCTCGACTGGCCAGTTCGTCATCGGTTATTCCGCACGCCCGAGCGGACAGCAAAACCAGCATCGGGCGAAGCCGTTTTCCCGGCGTCAGCAACGCGTATTGCATCGCGTCGTGCAGCCGAGTGGGCCGGCCGGCGGGAATTCCGCCGGTTTTTGACAACAAAGCCCGCTGCAATTCCGCCTCAATTTGCGGTCGCAACTCCGTGAAGCAGATCGGTTCGTCAGACAATGCGGGCAAAATCAGGGACAGCCAAGGTTGAACATCGCGAAGGCCGCAGTTTAGAAGAGGCCGGGATCGTCGTCTACTTCGTCCCCCAAGTCCTGCGAGCGTTCAGGTTTACCAGCTTTGGAAGCCGATTTGGGCCGCCCTGCGATGGATGCCGAACGTCGCGGCCCGCCGGAGTCCTCCAATTCGCCCAGCGGTTCCATCACCGGGTCGCCATTTTCGTCGACGCCGGACAAAACCTGGACCTTTTGAGACGCGTCGTCCAATTGACCTCGGCAGTCACGCAAACGCTTGACGGCCTCTTCATAGCGCAGGATCGATTGATCCAATGTCATTTCACCCGACTCCAGTTCCGTCACAATCCGTCGAATTTCTTCAACCGATTCTTCAAATGACGCGGTTTTCACTTGCCTATCGGAATTTGCTTTCTTCTTCGCCATCTTGACCCATACATTTTTGACCCACGCCCAAAATAGACATACATAAACGATAGCGAATTGCTGATCGCGGTCGATGCTTCGTGTGTGTCCTTTTGTCCCAAGTGCGTGATGGGTCGTCGAAAACGTCAACGCAACGCGTCTCGAAAATCACGGAACTCGCATCCCGGAACATTCGAGTCGCCACTTTTAACGAATGTTCAACACCGGCAAATGGATCACGGGGACCCCAACATCGACTCCGCGAATGCGTTGATGATGGAGCTGTCATCGATGCACGACGATGCCCCGTGTACTGAAGATGTTGCCCCGTGTACTGAAGATGTTGCCCCGTGTATCGAAGATGTTGCCCCGTGTACTGAAGATGTTGCCCCGTGTACTGAAGGCGATACTCCGTTTACCGATGACGTCGTCGCATTGACCGAAGGCGTTGCGGCTCCGGTGCAACATAGTGATAGCCCCGATTTAGCGGCCGCCGTCGACCAAAATACTCGGCGTCTGGATCAACTGATCGAAATCCTGCAGGACGGCTTGCTGAACGCGCTTTCGGTAACCCCGCAAGGCGCGGCCCCCGATACGCCCCCATCGACAGAAACCATCGAACAACTGCAGACCGATCGCACCCGCTTCGAACAACGCTGCATTGAACTCGAAGTCGAAAATGAAAAACTCCTCGAGCTTGTTGAAGTCAAACCGCACGAATCCGCCGTCGCGGCCGGGAAACAAGATTCGTTGACCTGGGAAGAACGCAAGCAGTTGATCCTGCAACAATTGGAGCAGGACACCTATGACGCCGATCAGTTTCTGACCACGCTCCGAGATTCCGGGCAGGTGGAAGTTGCCGAAGGTGCATCGCCGGAAGCGACGCTCGACGATTGGGTCCGCGCCATGCAGCATGTCACCGCGCAACGCGACGAATTGCATCGCGAGGTCGCACAGCTTCGCCAAACACTGGATGAACGCGCCAGCGCCGATGCTCAGGCGGCCATGGAAGGTGGCGGCGTGACGGGAACCCCGGAGATGCCATTTGGCGACGTCGCCGTCGGTGCCGCGGCGCTGGCCGGGATGTTGGACGCCAGCGAATTGGTCCAGGAGGAACAGCAGCGACTACGTGATTTGCAGAACGAATGGGAAGCAAAGTTTCGCAAACTGGAAGTCGAAACGTCGCTCGAACGAGCCAAGCTGTCCCGTGAAAGGCAACAGTTGGTTAAGCGATTGTCCGAACTCGAAGACGAATTGGCCCAGTCCAAACGCAGCAACCGCGTTGATGAAGAGACCGGAAGGAGTGCCCGCCGGTGGCTCGCCAAACTGGGCTTGGAAGATTAGGCTCCGGCGCACGCGTCCCCGCTTCGCACCCAATGCTTCCGGCCGGCATGGCGATTTCATCAACGACCCGTTCATCAACGACCCGTCGTGCCGCTTCACCCTGCAAGCTGAACCCATTTTTGGAATTGGTGCGGCGACGCCCTGACGGCTACCACGACATCGATACCATCATGGTCGCCGTCGACTGGGTCGATGATGTAACGCTAACACTCAGAAACGCACCCGCACTCAGTGCCGCACCCGAGATTCGCGTGCGATGTGATTGGGCGGCGGACACCAAAAATTTGGTGGACGATCCCGAGCGACGCGATTGGTCGCTGCCACAGGATGCAGACAACCTGGTCCACAAAGCGCTCGCACAGTTTCACCGATCGCTACAAATTCACATTGGTTGTCCGCTAAAAGTCGGCTATCACGTTTGTATCGAAAAGCGCGTGCCCTCGGGCGCGGGACTTGGCGGTGCCAGCAGCAACGCGGCCACAGCCTTGCGGTTGGCAGCCGATGCCGTCGCCGCCGAATACTCGATTTCCCCGGTCCATGCCGCCCACACGGCGCGAGCGGCGGCGGCCCGCGTGGGGAGCGACGTGGTCTTCTTCCTCGGGCAAACCAAACCGGATTTTGGGCCGATTCAGGCGGCAAGATGTACCGGACGTGGCGAAAACGTCGAAGCGGTGATGCTGACAAACCACGTGTTTTCGGGTGACATTCGGTTCTTGATTGTGCATCCACCCGAAAGTGTTTCCACCGCGGATGTGTACCGCCAATGCGAGGTTCCCCAGCATTCCATTTCAGCAGTCGAGCACTATGCGGGGGCTGACGCCGTCTCGGGTTCAAAAGGGCGTCCGCTGTCAATTGATCTGACGATTGCTCCGACACGAAACCGATTGACCGCACCGGCCCGGCAGCTATCACGCTGCGTCGATCGCCTGTTGTCCATTGGCGAGCGGCAGGGATTGCCGATCAGCATGACCGGAAGTGGTTCGGCGTGCTTTGCGATTTTGACGGATGCGGATTCCATCAGTCAGGCTGAAAGGTGGCGGACTTTGCTGCCCAAAGGCTGTTTATCCACCATCGCCGGCATCACTAAAACACCACAAAGCATTCAACTGGAATGAGTCGCGGAATCCGGTCCGATTGAGCCGCTCGTAATCTGCTAGAATCCGCGAGGCACAAACACGGGAGGGAAAGGATGCAGATCAGCGAAATTCGCATCAAGCTGATGGAAGGTTCTGAAGATCGACTGCGGGCATTTTGTTCCATCACGATTGACGAATGCTTTGTGATTCGTGATCTCAAGATCATCGACGGAAGCTCGGGGCCGTTTGTCGCGATGCCAAGTCGCAAGTTGAGCGGTCATTGTCATCGTTGTCATCACAAGAATCATCTTCGCGCAAATTACTGCAATCATTGCGGTAGCAAACTCAAGCCGAATCATTCGCAACTTGATTCACCACAAAAGCTGTACGCCGACGTCGCGCATCCCATCAACAGCGAATGCCGCGAACGAATCCAAGCGGCGGTCATCAAAGAATTCGAATCCGAACTCAGCCGAGCACAGCAACCCGGTTATCGCTCGCGATACGATGATGTGTTTGATGATTCGTTTGACGATGGCGACTACCAGGACAGCCCGCCAGCGCGGGCTTCGGAAGCAAATTCAAACGAAACAAAACCGGGCTCGGCGAAGTCGACGGGAACCCAAGATAACGCGGATGCACCGCTGACCGGGCGGGCCGGCGAGCGTTCGTCGGACCTGCGACTGGACGCTTCCGAGAAAGTCCGCGCCCCGCAGTCGAAGTCGCCACGTCCGGAAACCGTCAGCGGGGATCGTCGCGCTGGCAACGATAAGAGCGATGGTGCGGACCCAAACGACGACGACGCTTTCGGCGCGGGTGTGTTTTGAACAGCGGGAATTTGAACGTCTCCCCGCGATGATCGGCATCATTTTGATGTGGCAAAGCGTAGTGCTTCTTCCGTTCCCGTGATCAACGGCATGCTACGCTTGAAGTGTCGAAACGTGGGCACAAAAGCCTTTTCATTACGAACGGGTTGAGAGCGTTTCGATAAAGGCGGCCGGTGTTGGGGGCAATACCGTCCGCCTTTTTTCGTACAGGAACAAACGTCGAAGCTCACGCGTGTGCGTCAATGCCAACTCTTTGACAACCCAGGCTACATCGTGTCCTGGCGAACAACCGCTACCTTAAATTTCGGGCGGAATAGCTCACGAGAGCCCTGCCCGCTTTATGAACCACGGCAAATAGAAGGTCATCAAGAGGGTGTTCAACCCAGCAAACACAAGTCCGGCGGGAAGCAACCAACGCTCGCGAAACGTGTCGATTTGCGAATTTGTCGGATCTTTGGCATCGTACAGGATGTTCACTCTGTCACCCGGCCGAGGCGCTGCCGGTGATGACGAAACCGAACCTTCAATCGCATAGACGACGCCATCGACTTCATACTCGACGATCGGTGACGTGTTGGATTCATCGGTCAATCTGACGACCATACCCTGCACCGTGCTCTTTCCGATCCCACCGATGACGCTGAAAATGCCGAACCCGATTCCAATGAAGATGATCAGAATGGCGGGCCAACGAAGCACGCGAAAACTTTTGCTAAGGCTCATTTGAGTGAATACGTCGAGTACGAAAGACGATTTGTGCTGTCCGATGACCGCGGCATCGCCACTGAAATGGGTTCGTCCCCTTTTCCAACACGGCCGCTGATCGCTGGTTCACTAATCGATCACTCTGGCGATCGGCATTTTTGCCGAAGCATCAATACCGGCATCAATGTCGCCCAGGATCAGTCGTTGTAGATAGTCCAATTGCGATTGCTGCCGACCGTTGGAATCACTCACCGTTTGCCTGGACCAATCCAACCACGCAAGTTCGATGTCATGCTTTTCCTGAGGGCTCAGTTTCCAGGATAACGGTGGCGTCCGATCGACGTTGTTGGGATAGCGAAAGTCCGCGGTCACGACATGCAAAGGAACCCCACCGCGATCCGGGTCGACTTGCGGCCCGATCATCTGCCGGATGTCACCGGTACCGCGTTCCAATTGGGCGACCGAGCGTCCGTTGTATAACGCCATCGCGGGCCCGAACCAGGATTGCAAGTAATTGGAGTCCCGGCGGAAATCGTATCGCTGTCCCAATTCCAAATCCGATTGTCTTTGCACCAACGGAAATGGAACGATCCGCAATAAGACGATGCGGTCAAAGGGACGCCCATCGGCGGGAAGGAGCGCCGCCTGGCGAATGAATTCGGCTGCGGCCAACAAGCCTTCGTTGTCGGTAATGCCGCCGTCACAAAAGTGGCCATCGCGAAGCACGATTTCGGTTCTGGATAAACCGGTGATCGAATCGACCGGCCGATCCGACACCGCCGTGGGTGACACATAGGGGAACGTCGCGGACAGCCGAGCGGCGGTCGAAAGAGGCAGTTCAAGACTCATTCGCGAACTGTATTCCAGAGGCGCGTGCAGCGATCGCTTGGCATCGGGATCCTCCAATCGCAGCGGCGAAATGATGACACGTTGCCCCGTGTTGACCAGGAACGAGTTGAAAATCACGGCCGGCAGGGCACCGCGCTCCATCGCCCAGCCCAAATTGCCCAAGTTCCAGGTGTCGGGATAGGCCAGCATCGGCGTGCCGGCCTCGGGTTCATCCAGTAGCCGCGGCGGATTGTCGGAGGACGCCCGCCGCCAATCGTCCGGCCAAGCCATGCGGTCGGCCCACAATTGTTGCTGTACCTGTCCGCGATCGGCATAAGGATTCCGATTGACGCCCAGCACCCGCATCGTGTCAGGAAATAGCAGCCCCCAACCAACCGCTTCCAGGCTGCTACGCGTCGAAACGGCTTGAATCTGTTGAGCAACTTGTTGGTGGTCGGGGCCCAGCTCTTGAACCAAACCGGGGTATTTCGCGACGTATTGCAGGGTCGCGACGCTGCCGCCCGACACGCCGCTGATCATTGAAATCGAACCGGCCAACTTGCGTCGCTTCCACGGCGTGTCGGCTTGCGAAACTCCCGTCAGCACCCGCGATGTCCAGGCGGACGCTTGAATACCACCCCCACTGGCCGTCACCACAACCAGTGTTCGCACCGGAGGGTCGCCGGCGGCGATTCGCGATTGCCGTTTGGACCAGCCATCGACAAGCTCCGGCACCGACAACGGGGCACGGCGAAACCGATTCATGCCGGCGTCTTCAATCCGGGGACTGGTTTCATAGTAGTGCGGCGCGGTCCCCGGCCACTGGGTCGTGATCACGACCAGCAGCGTTGTGGGGATCAGCAGTGCGGGAATCCGGTACCGATCAAAACAAAAGGCGATCGCCGGAAGCAAACCGGTCAGTACCATCATCAAGCCAACGAGATAAAACAGCGTCCCGTAGTGGCTGTCCTCGTCGGGATACCAACGCAGATAACTAATCAAGATGTACGAAACGATGTAGATCCCAATCAGCGTGCTGGTCAGCATGGCCAGCATGACGTGGCCCGGAAACAGCACGGGATGTTTTTCCAACACAACACTGCCGTCCTCGTTGGCGACCCATAATTCGATTTCGTGCGTGTACCCATGGGTCAAACGAAGGGTTTGAAAGACCTTGACCAGCTTGGCCAAATGCTGCAGTCGGCCGCGGGTCACGGGGCGATGTTTGGCCGGCACGGAGCGTCGGTTTCGTTTCCAACGTTTGGGATCGTTCCGTTTGCCAAAAAAGAAACGATGGCTAAGAACGAACATTCGCGGATCGTGCAAATTGGGCGTCAGCATCCAGCGGTTGACCGCGTCCAGGATCGACAACAACAGCACCGCCGCCGTGACACCCAGGGCCGCGTAGACCAAGGCGTACCAGGGTTGCAATCCCGCGACGCCGGCGACGCTTGCGTCAAAGCGATCGCTTTCCTGCCAGGTAACCCAAAATGCGGAAACGGGAAGCGGTAAACCGATCAACCACACGCTGTAGGGGCGTAGTCGCCAAAGCCACTTGGGCGGCCGCTCCCAAAATTCATAGACGCCGCCGTCCAAAAAACGCCCCATCGAATTGCAGATGGTGACACGAAACGTCTGGACGACCAACGCCGCCGCAATGATGGAAATCATCGCCAGCGAAAACGCTCGAGTGATGGGTGAAAGCAAATACACGCTGCGAACGGCCCCGCTGTCGATCAACCACGGCAGCAGCGCCAGCAAAATCAGGAATGCGGCGCTAAGAATCGAAAAGCGGGTGTAAAACAACAGCCGAAGCGTGGCCTTGATCGATTCTTGGTTCCAACCCAGCTGAATGCGTTTGGCGCCAGGGCCACGTGATCGACGCCGGCGCCGCGATGAAGGGGTTTCTGTCGAAAGTGAACTGGTTTCTACCGAAGCTGAACCGGTCTTTGCTGAAGATGAACCCGTCTCCGATGAATTCGCTGTGGTTTTCAAGGTGTCTCGGGGCAGGTTCGTGGACGGGAAGTGAAGTTTACGAGGACGGTTTTTGTGCCACCCGCTCGGCCTCCGCGAACGCTCGCATCACATTACCGCTCATGATTTTGTGAATTTGCGTTTCGGTGTACCCGCGATCCAATAACGCCTGCGTGATGATGGGGTACGTCGAAACGTCTTCGATTTGTTTTGGCAATTTCGGCACGCCGTCGTAATCCGACCCCAAGCCGACGTGATCGATGCCGCAAAGATCAACCAGGTGGTCGATGTGATCCACCAAATCATGCACGGTGCCCGCTGGCGGTGGGTTGGCGGTTCGCCAAGCCCGCATTTTTTGCATCGCTGCATCTTCGTCGCCGCCGTTGTCACGTTTGGTCCGTTCATAAATCTCGTCCGCCCGTTCGGACCATTTTGTAGCGGCGGGAACGACATAGCCGCTGTAAAAATTGACCATGATGACGCCACCGTTTTGGCGAATCAGCGGTAGCATTTCATCGGGAACGTTTCGCGGGTGGTCCGTTTTTGCCCGTGCACTGCTGTGGGAATAAATGACCGGCGCCGTTGAAATCTCGAGTGCCTGTTTCATCACCGCCGGCGACACGTGCGACAGATCGACCAACATGCCCAGCCGATTCATTTCGCGCACCACGTCTTTTCCAAACGCGTTCAATCCACCGACCCGGGTGTCGTCGGTAGCCGAATCGGCCCAGTCCAGATTGGAGCTATGGGTCAGCGTCATGTAACGGGCGCCGGCATCGTACAATCGGCGCAGATTGCCGATCGAATTTTCGATCGAATGGCCGCCTTCGACACCGATCAGCGATGCGATTTTGCCTTCCTTTCGCGCCGCCCGAATGTCTGCGACGCTTGTGGCCAACGCGAAGGTGTCCGGGTACCGCTCGCACATCGTGCGGACCAATTGGATTTGTTCCATCGTGGTTTGATAGGCCGTCCCCCGAATGCCCAGATTGGCCGGCACATAAACGCTCCAAAACTGAGCCCCGACGTTTCCTTTGCGTAAACGCGGGATATCGGTCATCAGTTTTGCTTGGGGTTTGGCAATGTCCACTCGATCAAACGAGGAACCGGCCAATCTGCGCATGGCCCAGGGCAAATCGTTGTGGCCATCAAAAACAAAACCACGCGAGTGGATCGCCTTGCCAAGATCACTCATTTGCACCGGAGCACGCGCTGCGGCGGAATTCCGCGGGGGCCCGTCCTTCACGGTTCCGGTCTCATCAGCGGTCAAAGACATCGACGCCAGCGCGATGGAAATCGTGACGACGAACATTCGAAAGGACACGTTGATCGGTATCATGAAGTGGTCTCGGTTCCGTGGATCAGGTCTTCGAAATTCAATTCCATTTGGCGGTCATCGACGCCGCCAAACTCCTGGAACAATTGACTGGGCTGAATGTCGCGGCTGTGCTGATACTTTTCGCTGTTGTATTCACAGCATAGGCCGTCGAGTTTCAAATAGTAGATCTGGCAAATCTGCATCCCGGCATAGATCCGAACCGGTTGAACGCAGTGCATTTCGATCGTCCAGGTTCCTTCATAGCCGGCATCTCCAACACCGCCGCCCGGATTGACGAACAATCCCAAGCGGCTGATCGAACTGCGGCCTTGGATCATCGGAACCAGGCCGTGAGTTTGGGTGTATTCGACCGAGCGGCCCAGATACAGCAGATTGGGCTGCAGCGTGATCCCTTCGGCGGGGATCGGAACCCGGCGAAACCGGTTGGGCGCCGCCGCGTCCAACACAATTTCTTCGTAGATCAGCAATTCGTCATGGAGCGTCAGGTTGTAACTGTTGGGGTTGATCCGATCGGGGTCAAAAGGATCAATTCGAAGGTCTCCGCCTTCACGATTGCGAATCTCTTCGCCGGATAAAAGCATCACGCTCACTCGTTGGTGGCCGCAATCCACGGGCCTATCGAAAACGCATGGGGCCTGTCGAATGCGGGTTTGGCATCTCAAATCGGCGTTATTGTCGGGCCATCGCGTGCGCCCGTCAACGAAGTGCCAGAATCCGCCTGATCGGCGCGACCGGCACAAACGCGACGGCAAGGATCCAAGCGGGGCGCGAGCTGCGGGCAGTGCGGCGAATCTGGCATTCGGGGCCGGCTGCACTCGGAAATGGGCCGGCCGCCTTTGAAAATGGGATCATCGACCATGGAATTTGGCGCGTGCAGGCGGGAGAGCAGGGCCCAAATCGTGATCTGTGGCGACAAAATTCGGTTCTTTGCACGTAGATCGGCCCATCGCGGCCGTTGCAAAAATCGTATAATTGGGGATCGGTTCGTTGCAGAACCGGTGTCTCCCTTCCCTTTCACGGATACGCTTCCGCCTTCCATGTTCGAACAACAAAATCCCTATGCGGTCGGCGCGCCGGCCATCACCGTGGCGGACAATGAACGCACCGCCTTCATTCGCCGCACCTACACGCATTTGTC
>JBCCRW010000135.1:0-13380 GCA_039201055.1 Planctomycetota bacterium
TCCCAGCGAGCCGCTTCTCGCCTAACAACCGGGTCTGAAACTCATCATCGATTACAACCCATGACGCCGATAGATGTGGCGGTACCAGGGGATCGTCCAAACGAAATTCCCATTGGCAGGTGTTGTCAACGTCGTCCCAAGTCCCGTTGGTGTAGGTCGGTTTGCTTGGCAGTCGCAGACTCGCGTTCAGCGTGGAGCGTGGGAAGACGAACTTGATCAAGAGCTCGCTGGATTGGTCGTCGATCCATCCGAGGGGCGTCGGCATTTCGTCGTCGGGTCCCGCACTTACCTGCCAATCCTTGACCGCTTGTTTGTACTCATCCAATCCACTGACATAGGCGGCCATGGATTCCTTCGCCGCCTCACGCTCCAGCCAAAGCGTCATCTCGGGTGAACGTTTTTTACCAGTGTCACTTTCATAAAGCCGCAACAGACGATTGACCATGTCGCGCTGTTGTTCGGCTTCGGTGCCATTGGTGTAAAGCTGCATCAGACGCGGCAGCTCGGTCAATTTGAGGTACTCTCGGTCGATGGCGAAACGTAGGACCGATGACATCGATAACGCTTTGAAAAAATCGCCGGGCGTTTCGGATCGATTCAGCGAAATCAAATCTGGAATGACCTGCAAATGCCCGTACAACAGAAAATCATGGGCATCGTGTCGGATGCGTTGGTCGATCCAATCCGCGAATGCCGCCTCGTCATCGGTGTCGCGGAGGTGGAAACGGGCAAAATCGCAAGCGAAATCGATCGCTTGGTCGACTTCCCTGATTTGGTCCGCGATCGCACCTTCGAAATCTTGGTGAACCTTCATCCGTTCGCTGTAGTGATACAGCGTGCCCATGGATGTGGGCAGTGCAAGCAGCCCGCCGCCGCCGCCCAAATCGCGTGGCGCGACATCGCGGAAACGCGTCTCCAGAACCACCGAGCTGGCGACCGCTTGAATGGGCTCGGGGTAGATCTTCAGCCATTGCTGGACTTCGGCATCGGACAGAATGGCCGGCGTTTGACGCTCGCGCTCCTGGTTCTTGTCTACCTCGTTCTCGTTTTCCTGAAGCTCGCCTTCCTGCGAATCACCTTCGACATCCTCGATTGCTTCGACGGGTGGACCCGAAAGTTCGAACTCGAGCCGGCGCACCATTTCGTCGCCGTCCATCTTCAAACGCAGCGTGTATCGACGCTGAGCACATCCGGGCAGCACCGCGATTGCCGACAGCACGACGACGGCCGGCAGGTGAAAGCCGAGACGCCGGGTCATTGAAACGAATGGTGTTTTCGAAACCATCATTCTTTGCTCGCTGGGGGAATTCATCGCGGGCCCTTTTGACTACCCTGCCAGGGACGCGCTGGTCCGCCCAGAATACGGTGGTTTGGCCGATTCGTGTCATCGGATTGATTGTCGATGTTCTCCATTTCACCATTCTTTATGCCGCCCTTTGTTGCTCGCGGATTCTCGCGTGGGAACCGATTTCAGCTTCTGTCAATATTTCTTGCGATCTTTGCGATTGTGAATTTTCGCGGCGCGGTAATTTTCGCGGCCGATTCGGTCGGCATTTGGGTCAACAACGGCCAGGACAAGGTCACTCGGCAATCCCTGCGGATGACTCGCGGCGGCATCGACGTTCGCACTACGGGGTGGGATGGGCGAACCGTCAAATTGGTTGCCGCCAAGAACGAAACGGTCGCGTTCAACGTGGTGATTGAATCACCCAGCGGAACGTTGCGGGATGTTCAGGCCCGCTTTGACCGCCTGAAAAGTCCAGCGGGCGAAATCGCATCCAAGGCCAGGTTGCCCGATGAATCGTTGTGGGACTTCCGCGAGCGACCGATCGAGCTATTCCTAGTCCGCTATTTGAGGATTCGCGGCGTATCGACGCTGTCGTATGAACACTTCGACGAACGGCATGTGCCCGAGCGAATGCGGCGTCCGCATGATGGCCGCGGCTACGCCAGAGGCGTGTGGGAGGATCGGCCGGATCACGACCAGGATTATCCCGACATTTTGGCTCCCCTGGAATTGCATCCCAAGTTTGACGTCGAAGCGGGCACCAACCAATCGATTTGGGCGGACGTATATGTGCCCCGGCATACCGCCGCGGGAATCTACCGGGGCAGGTTGACGCTGCGGGCCAGCAACTTGGCGGAAGTCCAGGTGCCGGTGGAACTTCGTGTATTGAATTGGTCGCTGCCGGATCTACCGACCGCCAAGACGATGTTGTATGTCAGCCAGGAAGATATCTATCGACGCTATTTGGGCAAACGTTATTTGGAAGCCGCATCGGGACCGGAAATCATTCGTGGCCGGAAGGTCTTGGATCGGCATTTCCAACTGGCTCATCGACATCGTGTTTCTTTGATCCATGAACACACGCCCATCGGACAAATGGATCAACAATGGCGTCCGAAACTCGACGGGTCGCTGTTCACGCCCAAGTATGGTTATGCGGGCCCCGGGGTCGGCGTCGGCAACAATGTATTGTCCATCGGCACTTATGGGGCTTGGCCATGGAAGGATGGCGACCGGGGAGCGATGTGGCGAGCGACCAATCGCTGGGCGCAGTATTTTAAGGATGCAAAGTTTGAAACACCCACCGAATATTTCTTATATTTGATCGATGAATCGGATGATTTTGAAAAGATCGAAACCTGGTCACAGTGGGTGCTGGCGAATCCCGGGATCGGAAAAAGTGTACCCACCTTGGCGACGCTGTCGTTGCCCAAAGCGAAAGCCAACACGCCATCATTGACGCTGCCCTGTGCGACGGCGGCCTATGGCATCACCGATGATTGGGAAGAAGCCGCCGAGCATTATCGCGAAACGCCCGGCAAGTCCTTTTATTTATACAACGGCGGACGTATCGGTTCGGGCAGCTTGGCGACCGAGGATGATGGCATCGCCCTGCGGATGTTGGCTTGGTGCCATTTCAAATTCAAGGCGGCGCGCTGGTTCATTTGGCAGGGGACCTATTACGAAAATTTCCAGGGTGGGACCGGCGAAACGAAGCTGTTCAGTCAAGCTCACACCTTTGGCAGTCGCACCGGACGCGACAAATCCAAAGGGGAGACCGGCGGCAATTACAACAATGGCGACGGTGTGATGTTTTATCCGGGAACCGATCGGGTGTATCCCGAGGAGAGTTATCAAGTCGATGGGCCGCTGGCGTCGGTACGATTGAAATTGTGGCGGCGAGGTTTGCAAGACTACGAATACCTCGCGGCGGCCGAGAAAATCGATCCCCGCGGCACGCGGGCGCTTGTGCAAAAGTGCATCCCGAAGGTGCTGTGGGAAGTTGGCGTTACGGACCCCGATGACCCCAGCTATGTCCGCGGTGACATTTCGTGGTCGACCGATCCGGATGATTGGGAACGAGCTCGTGCGGAGTTGATCGGTATCATCGAATCGAATCAACCATGAGTGGCCGCCGGACACGCACGCTGGCTCAGGTGATGGCTTCGCCGTTCTACGGCGGTCCGGAACGGCAAGTCCTGGGATTGGCAAAAGCACTGCGGGCACACCGCGTGGAAACGGTTTTTTATTCGTTTGCCGAACGAGGTTTGGCGCGTGACTTTTTGGGTCGCGCATCCGAAGCCGGTTTCGCGGCACATGTTTTGGAGAACAACTTTCCACACTTGTGGAAGTGCCGTGACGAGTTGGCCGATGTCTTTGCTCGCGACAACGTCGATTGGGTTTGCACCAACGGATACAAACCCGACATTGTCGGCTGGGTGGCGGCCCGCCGAGCGGGGCGACCGGTGGTCTCGATCGCGCACGGATGGACGTCGGCAACGTGGCGTGTGCGCTTGAACGAATGGGTCGACAAACGCGTGATGCGGTCGATGGATCGGGTCGTTGGCGTGTCCGAAGAGCAAAGTCGCCGCGTGCGACGCTGCGGCGCGTCCCCGGACCGTGTTGTCACGATTCACAACGGCGTGGATCCGGCGGAAATGGGAAGCCGAAATGATGCGGATCGAAGACGCTTGGAGACGTTTTTTGAAACGCCGCCGAGTTTGATTTTGGTGGCCGCGGGGCGGCTGAGTCCGGAGAAGGGTTTTTCCAGGTTGATTGATGCCGTCAATGCCGCGAATCAAAGGCTCGGCAAGCCGCTGGGGCTGGTCATTTTCGGCAGTGGTCCTTTGGAGGACGCGTTACAAACTCAGATTGATGTCCAGGGCTTGCACCGGAGTGTGGTGCTTGGTGGCTTTCGCGATGACCTGGATCGCCTGTTGCCTCAAGCCGATGGGTTTGCTCTATCTTCGTTGACCGAGGGTTTGCCGGTCATTTTGTTGGAAGCCATGGCAGCCGGCGTACCGCCTCTTGCGACACCGGTGGGCGGTGTTCCCGAGGTGGTTCGCGACGGCGTTGACGGCTGGCTGTTGACCGGGAATGTCGAAACAGACTGGGTCGGGTGTTTGGTCGATTGGGCCGGCGTCGACGGGGCTGGCGATCTTGAGAATCGAAAACGCCGTGGAGAATCCGCCAAGTGTCGTATCGCCAAGAGTTTCACGCATGAAATTCAGGCGTGTCGATTTGTCGACATGTTGGAATCGGTCGCGAGTGGTTGATCCGGCTTGTTTGATTTGGCGTCCCCACGCGATCAAACGTTGAAGGCAGGGAAATCACGGCAACCCCCCTTTTGGTGAAAACAGTTTGACGCGGCCCGCCGGCAGCCCTACTATCGGAACCGATGGCGAGGCACAGGGCCCCATTAGTCATCGATAAAGGCCGGTTTTTTTTCGATTCGCGGGCGGTATTTCGGGTTCATCGGGATGCCTGCTGACGTTCGCGAACCGGCGGCCTACTTTTCTTTTCTTCTACTCATTCAAATCCAGGCGGTTCGCAATGCGTCCCTTGCATTTCGGGTTTGGCGGTTGGCTGCAGCGTTTCAGCCTTTTCGTCGCGGCGGCCTTGTTGTTCCCAGTCGTGCTTTGGGCGGGCGATTTCCAGGTGGAGGATTGGCGGGAGGGACGCGAGGTCAAAAATCGCATCCGTGCCGCGCAGTTTTTGCATCGGGCGACTTTTGGTCCGACGATGGAGCAAATCGAGGAATTGGCCGATCGGATGCGGCAGATTGGTGATCGCCGAGCGATGCGGGAGTGGATCGACAACCAATTCGAATTGCCGCCGACGTTTCATCAGCCGCTTGCGGAGCAGATGATTGAGGACGACGGTTTTGAGACCGATCAGAACAGTGTCAACATTCAGCGTTATCGTTGGCATGCTTTTTACGACGCGGTGCTGAATGGCGAGGATCAGCTTCGTCAGCGGGTCGCCTGGGCCCTGGCACAGATCGTGGTCACCAGCGAGGACGGCGCGGGGTTCAATGACCGAAGTCGTGGGAATCTGTCCGGCAAAGGGCGTTGGCTGGGACCGACGAATTACTACGACATGTTGGTGCGGCATTCGTTCGGTAATTATCGCGACATTTTGAATGACGCGACCTATCACCCCGTGATGGGCGTGTACCTGTCGCACATGCGGAATCGAAAATCCAACGGAGAACGTTTTCCGGACGAAAACTACGCTCGCGAAATCATGCAGTTGTTTTCGATCGGGCTCTACGAGTTGCGTGCCGATGGGGCGTTCAAGACAGACGCACAGGGCGAGCCGATTCCGACCTATGACAACGAGACGATCAAGGCGTTCGCCCGCATCTTTACCGGTTTAACATTCAAGCCGACGACGCCCAACAACGTGTTCTATTCGGGCAACGATTTCCAATACCCGATGGTGATGTTTCAACCGGAGCACGATACCGATCCGAAGACCGTGTTGGGCGGTGAGGTGATCGACTTGAAGGAGGGGAACGCGGAGATCCAAGCGGCGATCGACAATATCTTTTCGCACAAGAACGTCGCACCGTTCATCAGTTATCGACTGATCCAGCGACTGGTCAAAAGCAACCCTTCGCGGGGTTATATCCGTCGTGTTGCGCGGCGTTTCGAAAATAACGGACGCGGGGTGAAGGGCGACATGAAGGCCGTCGTCAAAGCCATTTTGACTGACCGCGAAGCCTTTACGTCGATCCGCCTGCGGGCCCGCCGGAATCCCGACGGGACGCGGACGATGTCGGTCGCCGGGCGCGGCACGTCGTATTCGCGGCTGCGGGAACCGGTGATTCGCTACACTTCGCTGCTGCGTGCCTGCCGGGCGGAGAGCGATTATCCGACCGGTCGAGCGATGGTATTGCCCCAGGATTACAACTGGAACCAAGCCGCCTACAGGCAGCCGACGGTGTTTAGCTTTTTCATGCCGACCTATCAGCCGCCCGGGCCGCTGGCAGACGGCCCAGCCTCACGTCGCCTGGCATACGGACGCCTGGTTGCACCGGAGTTTCAGCAGAAGACGGCGGTGACCAGCAACCGATTGATGAATCGCTACATCTGGGACATCAGTTCCCGCAAAGCGAGGTTCAGTTCGGGTGGCAGCACAAACCCGAATTATCAGCTGCGTTGCGAGATGATCTTTGATCTTGATCGCGAGGATGACATGTCGCGGACGGTCGAAACGTTACCGGATTTGGTGGATCACTTCGACATCTTGCATTGCTGTGGCACGATGCCCCAGGACTACAAGGACAAGATGGTCGAAACGATCAATACCGAAACATCCTGGATGCCCGGGAACACGCGGTGGAGTCCCGAATATGCCCGATTCCGAACCCACGCGGCCTTGATGGCGACGGTGCTCAGTCCATTCGCTGCCATTGGGGAATAGATGGCCGACAAGTAAAGCGATTCAAAAACACGGTTCTGAATCGATGCGTGCCGTGTTTTCCAGACCTTCTCTTCCAAGCTTCTTTTCAACTTACGTGTCGCGATGAAACGAACCAAGCTGCTCGATTGGGACAAGGCGAGTCGCCGTCAAATGATGGCCGCCACGCTGGGCGGATGTGCGGCGATGACCAACGCGTCGTTGGTGTCAACAATCGTCAACATGACGGCCGTCAATTCGGCGATGGCCAATCAAGGCGATTTTGGCAGTGATTATAAGGCGATGGTGTGCCTGTTTCTGTTCGGCGGAAATGACTCCTACAACATGATTTCGCCCGCCGAGCCGGATGAACGCGTCGATTACGTCGAAGTGCGGGGCGGTTTGGCGTCGGATCCAAACGTCCAGGGTGGTTTGGCGCTCGATGAAAACCCGGCGATGAACATCACCGATTCGGTCAGCGGGAAACAGTACATGCTGCACCCGTCGATGACGGGTGTTCGGGATTTGTACAACGCCGGTGAAGCAACGTTTGTTGCCAACATCGGTTCGTTGGTCGAACCGGTGACCATGGAGGAATTCAGGCAGAATTCAAAGATGTTGCCCGTGGGTTTGTACAGCCATTCGGATTTGCAGCAGCACTGGATGACTTCCAAGCCGCAATCGCGGTCGGAGGTGAAGGGTTGGCTCGGACGGCTCGGCGATTGCATTATCGACGCCGGGACCGCGCAGCGAAACACGAGCATTTCGATGAACATGTCGCTGGGCAACGTGAACATGTTGC
Organism: Planctomycetota bacterium; assembly: GCA_039201055.1. Lineage (GTDB taxonomy): Bacteria > Planctomycetota > Planctomycetia > Pirellulales > Pirellulaceae > Rubripirellula. Next base: position 7,494 of record JBCCRW010000135.1, read on the forward strand.
AAACCGGTGGCAGCGTGATCCCTTATGTGATCACGGATTCGGGTGCACAAGAGGTGGGTTGGTACGGGCCCACTTGGACGGAAGCGAAGATCTTTACCACGATGACGGACGAGTACCTGAATCGTTCGTACAGCAACTTGATGGAGGAGACGTTCGCGCAGCAGAACCGAACGGCGTTGAACGCGGCCATCGAATTCAATCAAGCGACGATGCAGGATTCGGTCAAAGCGATGGTTGATTCCTCGTTCACCGGCGACGCCAATGGGAACTTGTCTTCTTTGGAACGCGATCTCCGTCAGGTCGCCCGCACCATCGCGGCCAGTGGCGCGGTCGACTTGGGGACCGGCACGACGCTGGGGCAATCGCGGCAATCGTTTTTCGTCAGCCACGGCGGCTATGACAATCACGACGAATTGATCAACAACCAAGCGGCTCGTTTGGCCGAGGTGGATCGTGCGGTTTCGTCGTTTCAGGCGGCGATGAAGTCGATGAATTTGGACCAGGACGTGGTGCTGTTTTCGGCGAGTGATTTCGCGCGGACGTTGACGACCAACGGACTGGGTTCGGACCACGCCTGGGGTGGCAACATGGTCGTTGTCGGTGGCGGTCTGAATGGCGGAAAGCTGTACGGAACGTACCCGGAATCGCTGCGGATCGGGAATCCGCTGGATGTGGAATTCGATCCCAATCGGCCGGAACGTTCGACACGCGGGCGTTTGTTGCCAACGACGGCGGTGGACGAATTGGCGTGCGAATTGGCGATGTGGTACGGGCTGGAAAACGGCAGCGAGATGGAATTGGTGCTACCCAATATCCGTCGATTCCCGTCAGCCGCCTCCGGGGCTCCGCTTGGGATGTTTACCTAGCAAAATCGACGATAAGCGAATCGCGTTCTCCAGTCGCCAGCATCGCCCGATGACGGAGCGATGCTGCACGCATTCGCTGGTGCAAAGCGCTGCACAAGAGGTATGAGCGGGAAGAGCAGGGCACTGATGGGAGAATGAAGGAAATGACTGCCAGTCTTCCCATCGTCATGTTTTGGTTTTGGAATACCTTCGGCCCCGATGTTCCCGCTTCGCTTGAAGCCCAGCAAACGATGCTTGTACGGCCAGTCATGACGGATGGCCGCCCTGACTATGCCAAGTATCTTGACCTAGAGCGTCTCCGCGAGGTCGACGGCAAGAAAAACGGTGCCGCGGATTTTTGGATCGCAGGGGGTGGCCGATACAACGCCCAGTCCGCCTACGCCCGGGAACTTATACGCTTCTTCGGCAATCGTTCGCCACTTCCGATACAGGATGATCTTCCCTACACGGCGGACGCGCAGAGATGGTTGGTTTCGGGCATCGTAGCCGATTCGGAAACGCGTGATCGACTGAACGCGTCCGCCGACACGGAAGCCTTGGTGTTCACTGACGAAGCCGAAGCGTTGTGCGAAATCTTGGATGCCACGAAGCAGCAGCCGTGGACGCCCGAAGAATTTAACGGGTTCGACTCTTGGTGGGTTGAATCGCAAGAGCGTCTTAGATGGTTCCACCGTGCCGCCGACGCGGAATGTTTGAATGTGCCGCATCCACAGCGATTCAATCTGCTTGAAAACCGCATGGTTGATATGGACGGATTTATGAATGCGGGAGCTTGTTGCGATGCTTTGCAGCGATCGGCGATGCATCGTATCGCCGCGGGAGATCTTGACGCGGCGTGGCGGGAAGCGAAGCGCATCGATCGATTTCGATTCTTTATTGTCAAGGACCGTCCCTCTGTGTTGACATTGACTTGGTGTCAGTCGCGTTTGAGTTCGGTCGAGGCAATTGTTTCACAAATTTTGTCGCACTCGAAACTGACGCAAGAATTGGCGGATTCGATAGCGGTATATTTCCGATCACCTGCGAGAACCGAGAACGAATTCAATGCAATTCGAATTGCCTGGCGCGGTGAGCATCTCGCACAACTTGCCTTCACACTTGAGGAACCGGGCGCCTGGGAATCAAGGAATGCCGCAAACAGCGAATTGGATTCTGACAGTGACGCGATGGATTCCGATTTGAAGTCAATCTTGGACGATCTGGTCGTCGCTCGTCCTCGTTTTTCAGTCGATTGGCGGATCATCCTAAAAACGCTCAACAGGATCCATGAAAGCATCGAGCGCATTGCATCGAGCACAGACGACGGTCGTTCGAGTGAGTCCTATCGCCGACTGGTAGAACAGGTTGCCGACCAAGCGAATGCCCATCAACACTGGAAGAATCGTTTTCGATGCCTGTTTGACCGTGACGCTCGGTCGGAGCTGTATGCCATAAGACTCTGCAACAATTGGCTCGAATCGTTCCTTTCGTCTTTCGAACATCGTGATTTGTTCAGGCGACGGAACCAACGCATTCGAATCGCGATCGATCTTGCGAGAAGGAGAATCGCGTTTGGACATCCGTTTCCGGAAGCCGCGCCATCGGTCAATGGCGTGGACCTACAATCAAGCGGACTGATCTACCAGAAACTCCGAGACGGATTTCGTCTGACGCTCGCCGTACCCGTTCTTGACGGCAAGCAAACCGTTGAACGAGGCGACGCGAATGATTTCGTGCGGCAACCGGACCATTTTGATGTCGCCAGACCCATCAGAACACTTCGAGAGATCATTGCGGAAAAGCGTCAAGACCTGAAAAATTGATGAACCGCGGCGATAAGTCTGTTGCGATCGGTTGAAGGTTTCACGAACGCAACACTGACCTCTCAAAACGAGGCCGTTTTTGCGATACACTCTGCAATATGAACCAGTCAGCCACTTCGACGATCGTGTCGCCAGGACATTGGAATCAGGACAGCGAATTGGCCGTTTGCGGGCAAACATCGCACGGTGGCCGGTTGACGGCGATGATCGACATCGCCCGCGCGGCCGGTGACGTCACGCTGGAGTATTTCGGCAAGTCCGACCTTGTTTTTGAATCCAAGAGCGACGATTCGCCGGTCACCATTGCCGATCGAAACGCCGAAAAGAAGGTGCGGGAGTGGGTCGCCGAGCGTTTTCCAGATGACGCCGTGGAAGGCGAGGAATTTGAAAATACGGCGGGAAAATCGGACTACCGCTGGGTTGTCGATCCGATTGATGGAACCAAGTCGTTCATTTGCGGCGTGCCGCTGTATTCGACGCTGCTGGCGTTGCAGCACGGCGACGATGTCATCGCCGGCGCGATTCTGCTGCCCGCCTTGGACGAAATTTTGGTGGCGGTCACGGGCTGCGGCGCCTGGCACCAAAGGCGCGGTGGCGACTGGGTCCGGGCACAGGTGTCCAAGCGGGACGCCTTGAAGGATGTCGTGTTCGTGACCAGTCAGGTCGATAGCTTTGCCGAACGCGGCTCGGCGAAGGCGTATGCGGAACTGGAGCGTTCCACCCGCTTCACGCGAACGTGGGGTGATGGGTTCGGATACGTGCTGCTTTGCACCGGCCAGGTCGACATTATGGTCGACCCGATGTGCAAGGTCTGGGACGTCGCGGCGGCGATGCCCGTGGTGCTGGAGGCGGGCGGGCGCTTCAGCGATTGGCACGGACGTGTGACAGCGCGGTCGGGCGATGCCCTGGGCACCAACGGTGTGCTGCATGACCGCGTGCTGGAGATCCTGGGGTCGTAGGCGTTCGGGAGTCAGCCGGCGGCATTTACATGCCCGGCGGGCCGCCGATACAGTAGGGGGCCCATTTGAGACCCCGTGATTCGGGGTCCAAACGTCTTCCGCTTCGCTTCCCCGTCACCGACGGATCGTTTCGCCGTGCTTGAATCGCTTTCCGAGGGTCTGCAGTCTGCCTTTAAGAGCCTGTCCGGCAAGGGCAAGCTGACCGAAGCGAACATGCGGGAGGGCCTGGACATCGTCCGCCGGTCGATGCTGGAGGCGGACGTGTCGTATTCGGTCGTCGAAGACTTCATGGCTCATGTGACCGAAAAGGCACTCGGCCGCCGTGTTTTGTTGAGTCTGCGGCCGCATGAAGAGTTGGTCAACATCGTTCACAGCGAGTTGATTTCGATTTTGGGGCCCGTCGATCCGTCCCTGCATCTGCAATCCGATCGGCCCACCATCATCATGCTGTGCGGGCTGCAGGGATCGGGAAAAACGACGACCTGCGGCAAGCTTTCGCAGATGTTGCTGGAAGAAAACGTGCGGCCGATGTTGGTCGCCGCCGACTTGCAGCGACCTGCGGCGATTGAGCAACTGCATGTGATCGGCCGCACCCTGGACGTGCCGGTTTACAGCGAAGCGGACAACAAGGATCCCGTCAGCGTGTGTGCGGCGGGGATTAAAAAGGCGGAGGCCGAGGGTGCCCGCGTGGTGATCCTGGACACGGCCGGGCGGTTGGCCATCGACCAGGAATTGATGGGCGAATTGCAGCGGGTCGACAAAAAGGTCTCGCCCGATCAGGTGTATTTGGTGGTCGACGGCATGACGGGCCAGGACGCCGTCAACAGCGCCGGGGCGTTCAACGAGGCGCTGGACCTGAACGGCGTCATCATGACGAAGTTGGACGGCGACGCCCGCGGCGGGGCGTTGTTGTCGGTCAAGCATGTCACCGGTGTGCCCATCAAGTTCATCGGCACCGGTGAACACTTCGATGCACTGGAGCCGTTTCGGCCCGAGGGCATGGCGGGGCGAATTTTGCAGATGGGCGATATCGTCCAAGCTGCCCGGGAAGCCCACCGCATCGTTGACGAACGCGAGCGGGAGGAGATGGAGGCCAAGATGGTCAAGGGCGAATTCTCGCTCGACGACTTCCGCAAGATGATGGAAAAGGTGGCCAAGCCGGGGCTGATGGGCCGCATGATGGGATTGATGCCAGGCATGGGCCAGTTTAAGGAAATGATGGATAGCGAAGACGCCGCCAAGGGCATCAAGCAAACCATCGGCGCGATCAACAGCATGACGATGGAGGAACGGCGAAACCCGAAAATCATTGATTCGCCCCGCCGCACCCGCATCGCCGCCGGGGCCGGCGTCCAAACGCCCGTGATCACGCAATTGATCAAGCAATTCGAAATCATGAAGCCGATAATGCAGGGCATGGCCGGAGCCAACCCGGGCCAGCGGATGCAAATGATGCAGCAATTGCAAAGCAGCGGCGCGATGACCGACCCCACCATGTCGGGCATCCGCACGAAGAAATCGACCGGAAAACGCCTGTCGCCGGCCGAGCGGGCGCGTCAAAGGAAGGATCGCGACAAAATGATGCGGCGGCTGAAGCGAAAAAAGAAGTAGAAAGCACGCCGTTGGACTTGCGTTTCGCCAGCCAACGACGACGATTTCGAACCCAAGAATTTGTTTAATCTTGGAACAAAGCAAAAACGTGCCGCCGCGTGGTGGCACCGACCCGGCGGGTCCGCCATGGCTTTTTGGCGGTCCTCCCAGGCAGTCTGTCCCTTTTCTTAACGACCTGTTTTTCGCACGGAGCGAAGTTGACGAAACAATGGCTGTACGAATTCGAATGAAAAAGATGGGCCGCACCCATCGGCCCTTTTTCCGCATCTGTGCGATGGATCAACGCTCGCCCCGCGACGGCCGAGTCATCGAAGAACTGGGCACCTACGACCCGATGTGCCCGGAAACCGATGCTCGCACAACGCTGCGTCGCGATCGCGTGGATTATTGGCTGGGTGTCGGGGCCCAGCCCAGCGACAAGGTCGCCGTTTTGATCAAGAAGTACGGCACCGAAGGGACTCATCTGGATGCCCAAACCGCCGCGCTGGAGCGTTTGGGCAAACGCAAGGACCATGTGCCGGCGGCTCCGTCGCCAACGCCAGTCAAGAACGAAACTCCCAAGGCGGAAGATTCACCGCAACCGGAGGAGACCGCTTCGGCCGAAGCGGCCGCCGGCGATGCGGAATCCGGCGCGACGGAATCGAGCGAA
>JBCCRW010000136.1:0-13230 GCA_039201055.1 Planctomycetota bacterium
CTGGGAACCAAACCCAACCGCCATCCACCAGCCCCAACGGGGCGGCCCCAAACGACACGCGACCATGCCGCAATCATTATCCAGGGTCTACCTACACATCGTGTTTTCGACCAAACAACGAAAACCGTTTCTGGAAAATGCTGATGTGCGTGAAAGGCTGTACCCGTATATGGCCAGCATTCTTCGCGACAACGTCGATTCGCCTGCAATACTCATTAATGGCGTCGAGGATCATGTCCATGCATTCTCCGTCAGCGAGTCCAATGTCGAACAAGTCAAGCGATACATCGCCAACCAGGCGGAACACCACCGAAGAATGTCATTCAAAGACGAATTTCGCGAATTGTGCCGATGCCATGGAATCGATTGGGACGAGCGTTATGTATGGGACTGAGATTCCCCAGGGCGTTGCCCTGGGCTTACATCGGGCTGCCCCTTCGGGGCGGAAGGCAGCCACCGCATGACGTCGCCGCAGGAAACAGCCGTGTGCCGAACGAAACCGTCGCAGCTTCAAACCCAACGCCATCCACCAGCTCCAACGGAGGCGGCCCCAATCCATCCCAGGGCAACGCCCTTGTCTGTACAGGGCCTTCGGCCCGACGAAGCTTGAGAAAACTGTGACGGTTCGCAGCGTCTGTGACTTGCGGAGTTTTTGGAATCGCTAAAAATACGGTGACTGTCTTACACGTTTTCATCGAAAGGAATATGCGCGTGATGGCTACCGTTCGAACTTGCCGCCAAAACGTCCTCTTGCTCGCCTCACTGGGGCTTGGTCTTGCTCTCTTCGCTCCAGGTCTCTGTTCATGCCTTGATGCTGCGGACCCAGCCGGTCCCGCGGTCGTGGCCGAAAAGGACTCTGCGGCCACCTTGGGCATCGATCTTTCCACAATTGGCGATGACCTGAACCCCGGGGACGACTTCTACAAGTACTCCAACCAAAAGTGGCTGGCCGAAGCGAAAATTCCGGCTGACAAAAGCGACTATGGCATCTTTTCGATCTTGAACGATGCGACTCGAGAAAAAGTTCGCACGCTGATTGAACGCGCCGCCGCCGAGGATTCCGAGGCTGGATCGGCGGCACAAAAGGTTGGCGATTTGTACAACAGCGTTTTGAATTTGGACGCCCGCAACGATGCGGGCATCGAACCGGTCGAACCCTTGCTGGCATCGATCAAAGCGGTTGATTCGGGCGAAGAACTGTTTCGCGTCATGGGCGAATTGTCACAATTCGGGGTGGCCGGCCCCATCGGCGCATACATCAACAACGATGCCAAGGATTCGGATTCCTATGCCGTGTATATGACGCAGTCCGGATTGTCGTTGCCCGATCGCGATTACTACTTGAAGGACGATGAACGCTACGTCGAAGCCCGCAAATCGCTGTTGGAGTATCTGAGCGATTTGTTGACCACCGCCGGCGTCGAAGACCCGGCCACGGCCGCCAAGTCCGTGCTGAAATTGGAAACCGATTTTGCCGAGCGACAATGGACCAAGACGCAAAATCGCGACCCCAACGAGACGTACAACAAAAAAACCGTTGCCGAAATTGTCGCGATGATGAAGCCGGTGCCGATTCGCGAATACCTTACCGGCGCGGGGTTGGGCGAAATTCAGACGGCCATCATTCGGCAACCCAGCTACTTCGAGACGCTGTCGGAAATCTACGAACAGGGCGATCTGCCATCCGCGAAACACTACTTGATGGTGCGGGTCCTGGACGGCTACGCGTCTTCGCTAACCGAGGCTCTCGAGAAGCGGCACTTTGCGTTCCATGGCACCGCGATCACCGGGGTGCTGGAACAGGAGCCGCAATGGAAGCGGGCCGTCAACACGACCAGCGGTGTGCTGGGCGAATTGGTCGGACAACTTTACGTCGAGGAAAATTTCAAACCCATTGCCAAACAGCGGATGAATGAATTGGTCGAGAACCTGAAGCGGGCCTTTGCCAAGCGGATCCAGACACGCGACTGGATGGGTCAGGGGACCAAGAAACAGGCCCTAAAGAAACTTTCCAAATTCACCACCAAAATCGGTTATCCCGACAAGTGGAAGGACTTTAGCAACCTAGAAATTGCATCGGAGATCCTGGCCGAAAACATGTTGGCCGCCGCCAAGTTTGAACACCAACGCGAAATCAACAAGTTGGGTGGTCCCATTGATCGCAGCGAATGGTACATGACGCCGCAAACCATCAATGCCTATTACAACCCGGTAATGAACGAGATCGTTTTTCCCGCCGCGATCTTGCAGCCGCCGTTTTTCAATCTGGAAGCCGATGACGCGGCCAATTACGGAGCAATCGGTGCCGTCATCGGCCATGAACTGAGTCATGGTTTTGACGACAAGGGCAGCGAGTACGATGGCGATGGCAATCTCAAGATGTGGTGGACGCAGGAGGATCAGGCCGAGTTCAAACGCCGCGCCGCGGGGCTGGTTGAGCAGTACAACCAATACGAGCCGGTGCCGGGCAATTTCGTTCAAGGCGAATTGACTTTGGGCGAAAACATCGGCGATCTAGGCGGATTGAATGTCGCTCTGGAAGCCTATCGTCTGTCACTGGGCGAAAAAGAAGCCCCGGTGATCGCGGGGCTAACTGGCCAGCAACGTTTCTTCCTCGGCTGGGGCCAAATTTGGCGTCGCTTGTATCGCAAGCCGGAACTGCTGAAACGCTTAAACGCCGACCCGCACTCGCCCAGTCAATATCGCGTCAATGGCATCGTTCGCAACATGGACGCGTGGTACGAAGCGTTCGGAATCAAGCCGGAAGATCCAATGTATCTGGCTCCCGAAGACCGAGTCCGAATTTGGTAAGCCACTCGTTTTCCAGCGAGCGATGCATCGGAGTCATTTTGAATCCCGATTCGCGGTATCATCTGGGTTGGATGGTATCACTTCAACCGAGACGCGAATCGGAGTTTAGGCGTGCGGCGAGAGCAGCAAACAAAGGGAAAGGATGCGGCAAATGGGCGTTGGTGGTTGCGTCTTGGTATTCTGGCTTTCCTTTTCACAAGCCCCTGCCTTGTTGGACTCGATAGCGAAACTTCGCTCGTCCGCGCCGGCGAATTGACCGCGGAGATTCGCGAGACTCCCGAAAACATTCGCCAGGCTCGTGTCCGCCTGAAAGGCGACCCTCGCAAGGGAGCGCTGGTTTACTTTCGGTCCGCCGCCGCGTGTGCCAAGTGCCACGAAGCCGATGACACCGGACACGCCATCGGGCCCTCGCTTGCCCAACTGGGCCAGACACTCGAGTCGCTGGGCGACGATGCCAAGATCGATTATTTGGTGGAATCGATTTTGGAACCCTCGGCAAAAATTCGCGACGCCTACGCCAGCTACCGAATTTTGACTTTCGATGGCCAAGTCATTACCGGCGTCATGGTCGATCAAGACGACGACCGCGTGGTCGTTCGCAATCCCGCGAAGCTGGATGAAACCCAAACGGTGCTTCGCGATGACATCGACCAAATTCAAAAGTCGAAACTATCCGCGATGCCGGCCGGGCTGTGTGATTCGTTGCTTCGCGAAGAGGCGTTTTATGATTTGGTCGCCTATTTGAATGCGGTCGCCGAGGGCGGCGAGCAGGCGGCGGTGGCGCTGCGGCCTGGCGACGATGAATTGGTCATTCGCGACGACACCAAAAATTTGGATCACGCCGGCATCCTGCGTTCGATGGACCAGGATGATTTTGTGGCGGGCAAAGCAATCTACAACGGTCATTGCCGAAATTGCCACGGTGACGATGGCAACAACGCGACGCTTGCCGCCGCACGCGCCTTTGGCAAGGATCCCATGAAGTATGGCGGCGATCCCTATCGCATGGTGCAAACGGTCAGCCGCGGTGCCGGTTTGATGGCGGCCCTGACGCATTTGTCACCTCGCGAGCGATATCAAGTCGTGCATTACGTGCGTGAAGGCTTGATGAAGGGACGCAATCCGGCGTACCAAACGATCAACGACGCGTACCTGGACAGTCTGCCCAAAGGCACCGACCGCGGCGAACGCGAAGAGATCATCGAGCGTGATTATGGACCCGTGTTGGCATCGCAATTGGGCGACGACGTGCAGCACGCGTTGACGTTTCGTTTGCCCCAAGATGTCGCGGTGAGCTACGATTTGCACCGGATGCGCTTGGCAAACGTCACCGTTGACGGCTTTTTGGACCTCTCGGAAACTCAGCATCAACGCATGCGTGGCGAGGGCATGCCCGAACCCGAGGGCACGCCCGTCCGGGGGCTGCGGCATTGGGCGTGGGCGATCGGGCGAAGCTTTGACGTCGATCCGCTTCGCGTGACCCCGCGGGGTCCGATCCGCGGGGATCTGTTGAAGTATCGCGGCCATTATTTGCACGATGACCGGGCCATCCTGTCGTACCGGATCGCCGATTGCGACATCCTTGAAACGCTTGACAGCACACGCGGCGACACGACCGGTTTGACGCTGGTTCACACCCTGGAACTGGGACCCACCGGCAACGAATTGCTGCTGCAGGTCGGAAAGGCGTCGGCGGCCGGTCGCTTGCGGGTCGAAGCAATCAGCGGGGACTCCAAGGCCTTTCCAATGGGCACACGCGCCTGGTTGCAAAGCAATCGAGCGGCCCGCGTGGGTGATTCGATGTTCGCCGCGGCCCAGGCGTTCGGCGATCTTCGCAACATGGATTGGCAAACCGACAATGCCGGTCGCTTGCTTGTTCGCATTCAACCGTCCGACCAAGTTCGCCGCATCCATCTGGTTCGTCGCGAAGTCGAGAATTTATACGACGTGGCCGCATTCGAATCTCCGCCGGCGGGGTTGCTGGATACTTTGCCGAAGTCGCTGGTCAAGTTGACCCGCGGGGGTGCAACCCGTTGGCCCGAGACGATCCCGGTCACCGGCCGGTTGGGCGCCGATGTCAACGGCTACGCGCTGGATACGATTCCCGTGCCGTTTGAAAATCCCTGGAACGCCTGGATGCGGACCAGCGGTTTGGATTTCTTAAGTGATGGTCGCGCGGTGGTCAGCACCCACGGCGGCGATGTCTATTTGGTTTCGGGCATCGACAGCACGCTCGAAAATGTCACCTGGAAACGCTTCGCGGCAGGACTGTTCGAACCCTTTGGCGTCCGCGTTGTGGACGACAAAATCTATGTCACGTGTCGCGATGGCATCCGTCGCTTGCAGGACTTCGACCACAATGACGAGGCGGATTTTGTCGAAGTGTTCTGGGCCGATGAAGATGTTTCCTGCAAATTTCACGCGTATAACTTTGCCTTGCAGACGGATTCGAAGGGAAACTTCTACTTCGCCAAGGCTGGGCAATTCACCGATTACGGTCGTCCGGGAACCATCATGAAGTTGCCGCCCGAAGGCGGTGCGGTCGAAGTGGTCGCCTGGGGGCTGCGGACGCCCAACGGCATGGGGGCGATGCCGGGCGATCGGTTTACCGTTTCGGACAACCAGGGTGCTTGGATGCCGGCGGGCAAGGTGTCGCTGATTCGCCCCGGCGCGTTTTTTGGCAACATGCCACAGAATTCACGACAGGATGCTTGGCTGAAATCGAAGCACGGCGGTCGTCTTCCCGAATCGTTTGACCAACCCATGATTTGGATGCCCCAGGAACTGGACAATTCCTCCGGCGGCCAATTGTGGGTTGAAGACGATCGCTTCGGGCCCTTGGCCGAACGCCTGCTGCACAGTTCGTACGGCCAGGGGACGGTCAACGTAATGTATTTGCAGGAATTTGGTGACATCACCCAGGCGGCCATCACGCCATTACCGTTCAAATGGAACGCGGGAGTGATGCGGATGCGAACGTCACCCGCTGACGGTCAGCTTTACGGCGTCGGGCTGTCCGGTTGGCAGGGACCCTTCAATTCGGACGACGGATGCCTGCAGCGGATGCGTTATACGGGTTCTCCGGTGCAAATGCTGGATGAATTTAAAGTCATCAACGATGGCATCCGACTGCGATGGAATTTTCCCGTCGATCCCAACACCGCCTTGGACCCGGAATCCTATGAGGCGGAGATGTGGAATTATCGATGGACCCAGCGATATGGCTCGGACCAGTTTTCGGTGCGTCGGCCCAAGCAAGAGGGACATGATTCGGTTCGAGTCGCGGCGGTTCGCCAAATCGACGCGTCCACGGTGGAATTGGTGATGCCTGGCTTGAGCGTTTGCGATCAATTGAGATTGGATGTTGTGATGCGGGACGATTCCGGGCGTGCCTACATCGAAAATTTGCACGCGACGATTCATGTCATTCCTAGCCGGTAGGTAGCCGGCCTTCGCCAGAAGCCGGAGATCACAGGCGTAGGTAGCCGGCTTTCGCCAGAAGCCGGAAATCGTGCGCGAACGTAGCCGGCCTTCGCCAGAAGCCGGAGATCGCAGGCGTAGGTCGCCGGCTTTCGCCAGAAGCCGGAAATCGCGCGCCTCCGTGTTCTGGCGAACAGCGGCTACTCTGATTCGCCTCGGAGAGGCGAGCTACTTTGGGTTTACTAGGTTTAGTCCACCAGCGAACCGGTGAGATTTGGCACCAACTGCTCCACCACCAGGCGTTTGGCGGCGGCGGCGGCGGTATCGACGGGCCGCAGTCGCACGATCGGTTGTGCCGGCGGACCGATCACATCAACAAAGACGGTTCGATAACTGGCCCAACGGGCAACTTCCACCAACGTCGCGCCCGGTAGAACGCTGTCGATCGCGACCCGCGATCCGAGCGCGACCAGCGGAGACACGCCGAGGGCGAAATTGCCGGTTTCTAGCTTGGCGATCAAATTCATTCGTCCATCACGAAGCGCCACGTTGCCGCTTGCCGAAACCGCCAGTTGCGAACTTAGCAATTGAAAATCTTCAATGTTCGCCTGGCCACCGCCGATGGAGCCCACGATGGTTCCCTGCGAAAAACGTAGGTTCGCCAGCGACAGGCCCGCAAAAAAGCGACTCGACTGGACGAGTCCGGGGATCGCTCGCCCACCCGCCTCGCTCAATTCGCCGTTGAATCGGCCGCGGAGATCCCCCAGGTCTTGCACGCGACGACCGCCCAGTTGGACGCTTCCGGAAATCTTGCCTCGAGCCAGCGAGGATGTTATTCCCGTTTGGGCCAGCAATTGTCCAAAGTCTAAATGTCGACACGAAAGCTCGCTGTCGATCGCAATGCCGCGTCCACTGCCGACCGATGCAATTTCCAGATGACCGTCCAGCCGACCGCCAAAGGGCCGGCCTTGCAGCCTTGAAAAGGCCGCGGACCATCGGCTTGGTCCCGCAAAACCGAGGTCCACACTGGACTGCACCGACGCGATCGGAAAGCCCATCACGCAGCCATCGCGAACGTGCACACGGCCGCCCATTTGCAGCGGCCAGATCTGGGCGATCCGCAGATTTGCCGACAACTTTCCGCAATTCGAATCGCGCCCTGAATCGACCAGCATCGGCACGATGGAATCGACGTCGGCTTCACTGATGCGGACTGACGTTCCCGCCAACCCCAATAGCACGGCGGTCCAGTCGGCGCCGGCGGTCGTCCGTGTTTGCCCGTCGATCGAAAAGGTTCCGCCCAGCAACGCACCCTCACCGCGGACCCGCAGCGTTTCGCCTTTGGATTCGATTTGTAAATCCGCCGCCGCAATTGTCTCGCCCCCGATTCGCAGCGAACGCAAATTCCAATCGAAGCTTCCCTGGTGTGCCGATGGATCCGCCAGCGACGCGTAGGGAACCGACCAGTCAATTGCACCGGAGCTGTCGATTGACCAACCATCGTTTGCACTTGCCCCCAACCAACTTGCCCCCAACCAAGGACTCGGGTCCAAGCGCAAACGCACCTGTTTCCAATCGGCGCGGACACGATGTTTGCGATCGGGCTCGGTCGCCACCTGGGCGTCACCAACCAGCGTGCCTTGATCCAGTTTGATCTGGATATTTTCGATCATCCAAGCGCCCGGTTGCTCGGACCAATCGAGTTCGGCCGACACGATGCGAAACCGATCGCGTCGGACTTCGGCATCGATTGGATTCACTCGCACCGATCCCGGCGTGATCTCGATGCGATGTTCAAGTGTCCCTAGGTCTTGGCCGAGCACCCGTAGTTGCGGCGATGCGATCCGGCCGCGAAGTTGGATTTGACTGAGGGCTTCGGACATCTTGTCGTTTTGCCATTGTCCCTGAGCACTCAAATCCAGGTCCACGCTGCCGCTGACCAGCGGCGCGTTGCCGCCGCGATTGCCGGCAAGAGCCAAACCCGGCAAGTCCTCCAGCGACACGTCGTCGGCGAGCACGCGAAAACGAAATGCACCGTTCTCGCCAAGCCTGCCATCGCCACGGATTCGCAGCTCGGGACGCTTCGAAAGGTTGGATGATTGGTTTTGAAATTTCAGCGTCGCCTCGGGTAGATTCCACCTGCCACGATCCAGTTCGAAGTTTTCGACTTGGATATCGATCGCTTCGGAACCGGCCTGGGAAAACGAGTCCAATTGCAAGGTTCCTCGGGTTTGCCATTGTGCCGGGTCGGCCCATTGATCGCCGGAACTACGATGGGCCACTTGGCCGGACAATCGCCCGCCGAGTTGCCGGGCCCACCGCGCGGCCGATGGGTCGCCCATCGTCTTGGCAATCAGCCGAGTGATGGGCTGCACGGGAATTTGGTCCATCGCCGCGCGAAGCTGAAGCTGCGTGGTCCCCGCCAATTGCCATTGACCATCGGCCAACAAACGCCCGCTTGCACCCGAGTCGGCGTCGATGATACGGCTGCTAAGTTTTTCGAAGCTGAGCGAGCCGTTTCGATAGGCAAGCGAACTGGAAAACGCCTCCAGTTGCAGCGTCCCGATGGTGAACTTCGGCGACTTGATCGACCCGCTGACGCGATACGCCTTGGTGTCGGTCAAGCGTGTGATCGGCACGCCGACCTTGAAGCGGACGGTGACGTCGCCGGAAACATCGACGGGCAGGACCAAACCAAAGCGTTCCAGACGATCCAGCAGCTTGCCGACGTCGACATCGTCAAACGACCAATCGGAATCCCAATAACGCGGTGGCGGGTTTTGAGCGGGCGGATTTTTGGCAGGCGCATCTTCATCGCCTGGGGCCTGCCCCGAGACGCCTGGGGCCTGCCCCGAGACGCCTGGGGCCTGCCCCGAGACGCCTGGGGCCTGCCCCGAGACGCCTGGGTTCTGCCCCGAGACGCCTGGGTTCTGCCCCGAGACAGTGGGCGCGTGCAGTCCGACCATCCAGAGCCAAAGCACCGCACAAGCGAAAGATACTCGTGACACCCCCGGCGAATCAAAACGGAAGTTTTGGTGAAGCTGCATGGATGACGGATCCACTTGAAGAATTCGGATAGGGCGATCTTCGACGTGCCGAGCCGATCGGTGCCATCGGAAGCCGTGATACCAACGCAATCGTCGTGAAACTCGAGCGAAAATTGCGCCAAGCGGCAAAGCGTGCTATTCTTTTCGCTTCGTCGACGTTGGTTTGGCCGTTTCCCCTTCCCCCATCGGGTACACAAGTGTTTGGATTATTGATGCGAACGGCAAGCGCGCTGGTGCTCGCGATTTTCGGCCTGCAATGGGTCCACGCGGAAAATCTGGGTCATTGGCGAGGCGACGGGAACGGCGTCTTTCCCGCTGCCGATCCACCGACGGAGTTTGGTCCCGGCAAAAATCTGGAGTGGAAAACGCCAATTCCGGGATCGGGTTCCGGTTCGCCGGTCGTTTGGGGAAACCAAGTATTCGTGCCGACCGCCGTGCCACTCGATTCCATTCTCGGTGGGTATTCGTTTCGTGTGATTTGCCTGGACCTGGAATCGGGCAAGGAAATTTGGTCCCGCGAAGTGACTCGTGGGCGACCACACGAAGGCACGCATTCGACCAACACGTTTGCGTCACCATCGCCGTGCACCGATGGACAGCGTGTTTATGCGTCGTTTGGGTCGCAGGGTCTACACGCGCTCAGCATGGATGGGAAAGTGCTTTGGCAACGCGATTTCGGTGACTTGACCATGCGTGCCGGTTTTGGCGAAGGCAGTTCCCCGGTGCTGGCGGGCGACAAACTGATCCTTCCTTGGGACCACGAAGGCCAATCGAAGCTGTACGCACTGGATACAACCACGGGCAAAACAATTTGGAGCGTCGATCGCGACGAACCTTCGAATTGGGGCACCCCTCGGATTATCGAATTCGCGGGCCAGAAACAGGTCGTGCAGACGGGCGAAAATAAGGTGCGTGCCTATCGCTTGAGTGACGGCAAGGCACTTTGGGAATGCGCCGGGCAAACCGTTCGGCCGGTCGCCTCTCCGGTCGCCACCAAGGACAGCGTGATTGTGATGAGTGGGTTTCGGGGGTCGTTCGCCGGGGCGTTTCGCCCCGACGGTTCCGGTGATATTGAAAACACCGACAAGGTCCTGTGGACCATCAAACGAAACACGCCCGACATCGGATCACCGGTGCTCAGTGGCAATCGTCTGTATTTCTACAAGGGGAAATCCGGGCTGTTGACATGCGTGGATGCGGCGACGGGAGAGCCGTTTTTTACGACCGAGCGCATCCGTGGTTTGGACAGCATCTATGCCTCGCCGGTGGTTGCCAACGGGCGTGTCTATTTGACGGATCGAGACGGCACGATCGCAGTAATTGCCGATGCACCGGAGCTGAAGGTGCTGGCGGTCAACCAACTTGACGAAGGCGTCGACGCCACTCCCGCGCCCGTCGGCCAGCGTTTGATCGTCCGTGGCAAGTCGAGTGTCTACTCCTTCACAAAGTAGCTCTGCCTCTCCGGGCCGAAACGAAGAGTAGCTCGCCTCTCCGAGGCAGGGCTTTCTACATGGGCTTATGCCGTGAAAACCGGGGCCATCTGAGCCGACGTGGATCGAGTGATTGCCGGGTGTCGTCGAAAACCCGCTAACCCGCACTAACCCGTCAACCCAGACCATCTATAACCCCCTGCCTCTCCGAGGCGAAATCCAGTTTGAGACAGTAGCCCTGCCTCTCCGAGGCGAATTGCACGATGCCGATCACGCGTAGCGGGTCTTCGCCAGAAGCCGGAATCCTCTTTTTGGCGAACAGCGACGACGCGTGATGTCGGCTTTCTAGCCAGTGTCGCCTTCTCGCGAACGTTCACCTTTTACCGCTGACGAACAAATTCATCATCATCGATGCCCAGCTTGTTTCGCAGCCAACGCGTTTGATTAAGGAACCGATCCGCATCGACGGGGTAGCCGGCGGTGGGCTGAAACGGTCTGTTCTGCTGGGCAAAGTGCTCGGCAAACAAGTGATTCATTTGCGACATCCACCACTCGCGGACGGATTTCGCAACCAGCGAAGACATGGCGACGGGAACCATGGAATCGCCTTTGACAACAAAGCTGATCTCGATTTCAAGGTCGGGATCGCTCGAACGATACGCCGAAATTCGCTTTGACTCCTCGCGAACAGACCAGGCGCGTTCCGGGAAGAAATGGTTCACCAGACCTAGATAGAATTTACGACCGCCCAGCCGGTCGCAAACAATCCGGACGGTTTGGGATTCGGGCCCGTCATCCAGCAAGGGCAACAATCCCGATAGCAAGATTCGCGCGACACCAAGCGTCGTCTCACCCAACAAATCAGATTTGTTTCGACCCGAGGCCAGCGACGCGTTGAAGCGATCCGGCAGCACCACATCCATTCCGATTTGCCGAAGCGTTGGTGCCGATTCCCAGTGTTGAACCAGGAGTGGTGGCGGCGGTGGCCAAGCCGTTTCCCCGGCAGATAATGCGGTGGATGCCAACCAATGGGGCCACAAGTCAACCGGTCGGTGAGTTGCCGCCGGTCGATTTCCGTCGCCGGAAATTCGCCAGGCAGCCAGTGCTTGGTTCCAGTTTTTCGGTGGTCGCGGATGCGTTGCGAGGACCGCAGTGATGGTTTCCAACACCCCGCGGAGTCGGTCGGGATCATGTCCCGCCGGAATCACCCGTTTGGAATCATCGATCGGATGATCCGCCGTTTCGGCGTGACGATAGGCGGCAAAATCAGTATCGATCGATTCCAGGAAACTTGCGGCTGCCTCATTCGCAGCGGCATCCTCGCAGGGCGTCAATTCGCCGCCACGCGGTCCCCACAACGTCCCGCAGACAACCAGCGGTCCCAGCTTGGGCCCATAGCCGGCTTCATCAGTGGCGATTGTCCACAAAACTTGGTACGCTCCGAAAGGAATCCATTCACCACACACTCGACCCATTGGTGCCCATCATGGCAAAGCCACACCACAAATTGAAGAAGGCCAATCATGGCCGGCGTCCCGCCAACGCGAAGGCTCGCAAGGCCAAGCGGAAAAAAATCAAGACCTAAGCCCCTGTGACTTTGGATCGTTTTTGACCTTGGAGTCGTCGGGTTGTGGCCAAAACTGAACGCATTGTGGATCCGGGCTTACTGGATCCGACCAAGCCGATCGCGGACCTCGAAGCGATCCGGCAATTCAATCCGCAACGTTTCGAAATGGAGCAGTTGACGGCGATTCTCTATGAGGATCTGGAATCGCTCTCTTGTGCTGCCGTTAAGGACGTTCGTGAAGATGAATTTTGGGTCCGCGGCCACATGCCCCAAATGCCATTGATGCCGGGCGTCATTATGCTGGAGGCTGTTGCCCAGCTGGCCAGTTATTTTGCTCAGAAAAATGATTTGCTGGGCGCCGAAATGGTCGGTTTCGGCGGTGTGGACGAGGTCCGATTTCGTGGCGTCGTGACCCCCGGTGACCAGTTGATTTTGATGGTCCGGCTATTGAAAGCGCGGCGGGGCCGCATGTTGGTTGCCGAATTCCAGGGCATCGTCGGCGACGTAACGGTGCTGGAGGGGATTCTGCGCGGTATCCCCATCCCTGTGGACGCCGTCAAAGAGGACCTGGCCAGACGCTCGGTGACGTCCTAACGCTTCATCTAGTTTCGATTTTGGGGTTCCAGGCCGTAGGCGGACTTCTAGTCGCTCGCCTCGGAGATGCGATTTGCGCTCGCCCGAGTGCCGAAGGCACGGCATTTTGTAGCCCCGGACGCAAGTCCTTGTCTTTACCCAAAACGTCTTTGGTGATCCGTGAAACGAAATCACCGGTGCCTTGCGAGTTATTGAGTACCGCATTCGCGAAACAGAAAGGACTGTAGCCAGCGCGCAATGTGCTTTTGACTTCGGGGGCACTTCGGCAGTTTCACCTACGGAAACCGGTGCAAATTTGGCGACAAACGTCGTGTTCGTTTCACGAAATGTTTTGGGTAAAGACAAGGGCAACGCCCTGGGA
>JBCCRW010000137.1:0-13210 GCA_039201055.1 Planctomycetota bacterium
AGCCAGACCGGTGGGCGTATAAAGAAAGTCGCCGCGCGTTCCCAGCGATGTGGCCACATCGGTCAACACGCGCTCAAGTCGGTGCGACGGAGTGCCGTAGCGATGCAATTTGATCGCCGCCTCAATCAAGAATTGATGCCGTAGCGGCGCCGTACTCAGGGTATGCGATTCAGGCGTGTCAGAGAACGTCATCACGGCAAAATATCGCTGGAAACAACACGTCGCCAGTCGAGGTCTCCGCCCCGCCGTGCACCCATTTCAATCGTGAAGCCCGACTGGACCGGGGGCATTGTTGGTGACGGCATTTGTGGCATCGCCGGGCATCTCGCGATGTTTGAAGTCTTTTGGTTTGGCGGCAAATTTATGCAGCGGTCCGCGATCGGGCGTGGGGTCACTGGGAATCGAATCCGCCGTTTCGGTTGCCCATCGATCCAATAGTGAACGCATTTGACGCAGCGTCTGTTGGTGCTCGGGTGCATTGGCTAGATTGTCAAATTGATACGGATCGTCGGTGACTCGGTAGAGTTCTTCCGCCGGCTGCCTGGAAAGCGTCAATTTGGCCTGGGCCGGGGTCAATCGGCCGTCGTTTGCGGCCGTCCAAAGCTCCTTGACGGCTTGGAAACGAAACTTGCCGCTTTCGGCGGACAATGCATACCGATCCGGCCACGCATTGCGAATGTACAACCATTGCTTCGTGCGGACGGCACGCTGGTGATTTTGGTAAACATGCCAGTTGCGTTCGGCAAAGATCACTTCGCGTGATTCCCACTTGGGATCTTCAAGGACCTTGGCAAAACTGGTGCCCTGGCTGGTGGGAAGCGCTTGCACGCCGGCCAGGTCCAGGATTGTGGCGGCGAAATCCACGGAACTGACCATTGAATCGGTGGAGCCGACGGAAACACTGGGCTCCCCGGAAACACTGGGCTCCCCGGAAACACTGGCCCCCGCAGAAACACTGGGCCCCGCGATCACCAGCGGCGTTTGGATGCCACTGTCGTAGAGAAACGTTTTGCAACGTGGGAACGGACGGCCGTTGTCGCTGCAATAGATGATGTAAGTCTGCTTAAGAATGCCCTGTCGTTTGAGTTCCGCGACGACTTGGCCGAGCAGAAAATCCGTCCGCGCGACTTCGTGGTAATAACCGGCAAGCTCTTTCCTTGTTCCCGCTCCATCAAACATCATCGGCGGCACCGGCACGCCGGCGGGATCAAAGGTCGGGGCTTGATCGTTGATGGTAAATGCATGGTGCGCGTCATGCGAAGCGAACCAGGCAAAAAACGGTCTGTCACGCGGGCGATCTCGCAAATGGTCGACCCATTTTTCGCCCCCGCTGGGACGGCCGTCACTGGCTTGGTCAAAGCCCAATTGTTCGGGATCGGCCATGTGGTTTTTCCCCGACAGCATCGTGAAGTATCCCGTGTCGCGAAGACACCGCACGAACGTGCGTTGAGATTTCGGCAGCCGCGTGTGCAGTTCTGGCGCACCCGTGTTGTGCGGGTAGCGGCCCGTAATGATGCTGCAACGCGACGGCGAACACGAACTGGTGGTCAGGAACGCGTTGTCAAAACGCAATCCACGCCCGGCCAAGGCATCCAGATGCGGTGTCTTGACGACCCGGTTGCCGTACGTCCCCAAATCATCGGGGCTGACGTCGTCGGTGATCAGGAAAACAAAGTGTGGTCGTTTTTGATTTTCGGGCGTGTCCGGAGCATCGGCGGAGGCTTGATCGGGCGTGCTGTACGGAGCGATCAGCAGCAGCGATAGGATGACCAGATTCTGTGGTGACAAGCGAGAAACAGGCATTTGCGTCAGAGGTCATCGCGAGGTTTGAGTTTCGAATTGTGATTTTCGCGAAGCCATATCGGCCAGGCTTTCTTCGCGGATACGTTGTTGCAAACGCAATTGGCTGCGATACGGCCGGCCGTCCGTTTCGGCCTTTTGGTAGCCACCCGTCGAATCCATTCGCCACGCGCTGACGTTGTCCTTGAAATAACTGTTCAGCGTGCGACGTAGTCGTTCGCGAGCGGCTTCGTCGATGATGGGCGTCATCAATTCCACGCGGCGATTCAAATTGCGTGGCATCCAGTCGGCGCTGCTGATGAACAATTGGCGGTCGCCGCCGTGGCGAAAATACAAGATCCTCGCGTGTTCCAAATAGCGGTCGATAATGGAAACCACCTCGATCGTCTCGCTCAATCCGGGGACACCGGGTTTCAAGCAACAAATGCCGCGAATGTTCAAGCGAATCGGCACCCCGGCCTGACTGGCGTCGTACAGTGCGTCGATGACCTCGGTATCGACCAAGGCGTTCAACTTGGCAATGATCTCCGCGCGTTGTCCTTGGCGGCTGCGGCGGGCTTCGCCTTCGATCAAATCCAAAATCCGTTGCCGCAGCGTCAGCGGTGCGGCCGAAAGCTGGGCCATCGGTTGGGGCTGACTGGCGCCGGAAACTGCATTGAAAAATGATGACGCGTCGGCCCCAAATTCTTCTTCGCAGGTCAACAGGCTGACGTCGCTGTAAAGCCGCGCCGTGACCTCGTTGTAATTTCCCGTGCCAAAGTGAACGTAGCGGCGGATGCGGCCGCCGGTGCGGCGGACGATGATGCAAATTTTGGCATGGGTCTTTAAACCTCGAACACCATAGATCACCTGCACGCCGGATTGTTCCATTTCGCGTGCCCATTCAATGTTGCGGGCTTCGTCAAAGCGGGCTTTGAGTTCGACGATGGCCGAGACGTATTTTCCGGCGCGAGCGGCCCGCATGAGTGCCGCAACGATGGGGCTGTTGCGACTGGTGCGATACAGTGCCTGTTTGATCGCCAGCACGTCGGGATCGGCGGCCGCTTCCTCGATCATTCGCACGACCGGGTCAAAGCTTTCGTAGGGATGCACCATCAGGATGTCGCCCGCTTCGATGCTCTCGAACACCGGTCGATCGGGGGCAATTTGCGGGACCCGCACCGGCGGCCACGGCGGGTCGCGGAGCGAATCGTAGCCGTCCAGACCATGCAGGCCGAACAGATATGTCAGGTCGATGGGGCCGTCGATGGGATAAAGGTCGGAGCCCGAGAGTTCCATTTTTTCCGACAGGAACGTCAACATCGGGTCGCTGGCGGTGCTGCCATATTCCAGCCGCACGACTCGGCTAATGCGACGGCTTTCCAGAAGGTCTTCCATGCCCACCATCAGGTCGGCGGCCTCGTCTTCGCGAAGTTCCACATCGGCGTTTCGCACGACGCGGAACGGCACGCATTCGATCACTTCCCGACCAGGAAAATAGTGCCCAACAAAATGGGCGACCAATTGTTCCAGCAACAAATACCGAAAGCCCTCGCCGGCGGGCATGGAAACGACACGTTGTAGCGCCCGGCCGATCGGAATGATGGCGAAATCAAATTCCTCAGGTGCATCGTCTTGATCCTCCTGCGGCGGCGCGGCCGTTCGCAGCCGAACGCACAGGTGCAAACCCAATCCTTGCAGGGAAGGAAACGGGCGATGCTGGGAAACGATCTGCGGCGAAATGACGGGAACAACATCGCGCAAAAACTTGGTCTCGGCGTCGTCAAGTGCGGAAGCGTCGGCGGTGGCCAAGTCGATTCGCTGGATTCCGGCTCCAGTCAGTTCCGCACAGACCTGCTCGGAAAAAATTTCGTATTGTCGGCCTACCATATTTTGGACGCACGCGGCGACGGCAATCAATTGTTCGCCGACGGTCATGCCGCTGGGGTCGGTGGCCCCGGGATTGCGGTCATGCTGCATCTTCAAACTGCCGATGCGAACCATCATGAACTCGTCCAAATTGCTGCTGGTGATGGCCAGGAATTTGGCACGTTCGAGCAGCGGGACGGACTTGTTTGCAGACTGTTCCAGCACACGTCGATTGAATTCCAACCAGCTCAATTCGCGGTTCAGAAAACGATCGTCGGGTTTGGGCATCGGATAAGGTCCGTTGGTTTGAAAAAATTTTGGAAGGTAAAATTTTAGCGGCAGGGCGCGAGCACTCCGGTGTCGGACCGGGCGGCTTGCGTTGGGACCGGGCAGCTTGCGCCGCTCCGCTAAGGACGTCAAAGTCTAACTCGCCGGCTCCGGTGCATCCTGCGGTGTCGCAATGGGCGGGGCACTGCCGGTGATCCGCGAGATCGCGTTCAGCATCGCCAGGATCGTGCTTTCGACGCTGTCGGTGCTCAGGCCGACGCCGCGGAAACTGCGGCCCTCGTATTCGACCTCCAGATTCACTTCGCCGATCGCGTCGCGACCCAGCGTCGCACTGCGGACGCGGAAGTCCTTGCAGACGACCTTGTAGCCCGTGATTTTTTCCACCGCGTAAAAAGCGGCATCGATCGGGCCATCGCCCTGGGTCACCGTTTCGGTGCGTTCCTGGTCGCCCTTGCGAAGCGTCAATGACACCTCGGGATTGCGACCGCTGCCCGAAGTGACATCGAAACGCACCAATTCCCACGATTCGGGATTGGTCTGCGAAATTTGCTGCTGCACCAGGGCGATCACGTCCCCGTCGTAAATTTCCTTTTTCTTATCGGCCAGCTCTTTGAAACGCTCGAAAACTTGGTTCAGTTGTTCGGCCGAAAGCGGAAACCCCAAGGTGCGGGCGCGATCGGCCAATGCCGCGCGGCCACTGTGTTTGCCCAAAACCAAATTCGTTTTGGTGAAACCGACCTCCTCGGGCGACATGATTTCGTAAGTGCTGCGCTCTTTCAGCATGCCGTCCTGGTGAATGCCGGATTCGTGCGCAAATGCGTTGCGACCGACGATGGCCTTATTCCGCTGGACCTGGATGCTGGTGGTTTTGCTGACCAAACGACTTGCCGGTACCAAACGCGTCGAATCGATGTTGGTGCGATAGGGATAATGGTCCTCGCGGGTTTTCATCAGCATGACCAATTCTTCCAAGGCCGCATTGCCCGCGCGTTCCCCAATCCCGTTGATCGTGCATTCGATTTGTCCAGCGCCGGCGGCGACCGCGGCCATCGAATTGGCGACCGCCAAACCCAAGTCGTTGTGGCAGTGCGCCGACAGCACCGCTTTGTCGATGTTGGGAACGCGATTGCGAAGCATTTCGAAACGCTCGTAAACCTCCTGCGGCGTCGCGTAGCCGACGGTATCGGGAACGTTGATCGTGGTCGCGCCCGCGTCGATGGCCGCTTCCACGACTTGGCAAAGGAAATCGTGTTCGGTGCGGCACGCGTCTTCGGGCGAAAATTCGACATCGTCGATATACGATTTCGCACGTTTGACGCCGGCCACGGCGCGCTTGATGATTTCCTCGGGTGTCATGCGTAGTTTGAATTCGCGATGAATCGCGCTGGTGGCCAGAAACACGTGGATGCGTCCGCGGGCGGCGACCTTGATCGCTTCGTAGGCCCGGTCGATGTCCTTGTCGCTGCAGCGAGCCAGGCCACAGATGGTGGTGTTGCGAATCACTTCGGCGATTCGATGAACGGCCTCAAAATCGCCCGGGGAAGCGATGGGAAAACCGGCTTCGATGACATCGACGCCCATCGATTCGAGCATCTGTGCGACCTCCAGTTTTTCGGCCAGATTCATACTGGCACCGGGCGACTGTTCGCCATCGCGAAGCGTGGTGTCAAAAATCGTGATGGTGCGCGGCTGCGGGTGGGGCGCGGAATTCATGTCGTCATCAAGTTGAGGAAAATAGACACATTTGGGCACAAAAAAACCCGGACCGAAGGGAGCGGCCCGGGTGACACATTTTGAGGAGTCTCGATAAATCGTTCTCAACAAACTCCGATCATGCACGCATCACCGGCCGGCCCGAATAGGCCGCCTAGAATCAGAATCGCTAGGGACTCGGTGACTGGCATGGCGGCGGAAGATAATTGCGTGCGTTTGTGTTTGTCAAGAAGGCCGGCGTTGCCGGTTCCGCCCCGGGCACGGATGTCGGCAAGCGCGGCCGCGAAAAATTTTGAGCCAACCGAAAAACCTGTTGACTTTACTACCGCATTCGTAAATATTACGAAAGGTGTCGTAAGCGTCGCGAATTCAGAGTAGCTCGCCTCTCCGAGGCGAATTCGGAATGCCTGTCCTCTCCGAGGCGAATCACACGACCACAACATTCACAAAATACCCCGTGATCCACCACGGGATGCCTAGTCGTCCGTCGTTCCCTCCGTTGGGCCGGTACATGAAGCTTGGAAAGAAGAAGTCACCATCCAGCAAGCTGACACCGGCAACTCCCACGCGGGGTGAAACCGAATTGCTAAGCCTGTTGTGGGAACACGGCGACCGGACGTTGTCGGAAGTCCACGAGTTAATGCATCGCAAGGTGGGCTACACAACGGTGCAAACGCGGCTGAATCGGATGGTCGAAAAGGGCCTTGCCGAACGCGAAAAGGTGGGGCGTAAGCCGATGGTTTACCGAGCCGCCGTCCAGCCCGATCAGGTGGGTGCGGGGGCTTTGGATTCATTGGTTTCACAGGTCACTCGCGGCAGTGTCGTGCCGCTGGTCGCTCATCTGGTGCAATCGACAGAATTGTCGGATGACGAAATCGATCAACTGCGAAATTTGATCGAACAGGCCCAGCAGCGTGCTAGCGACGATTCACGGGCGGAGTCGAAACCATGATCGATCTGTTCTTCGCAGCGGAGCCATTTCCCACCGGCGAATTCTTGGTTGATGCGACGATTCGCTTGATCATTGCCGCGCCGTTGGCGGCGGTGTTGTTGCGTGTTCTAAAAGTCGACTCCCCTGCCCTGCACCGTTTGGTATGGGTGGCGGTGGTTGTGCACAGCCTGTTGCCCACGCCGGTTCAGATCGATCTGGAGTGGCTGCCATCCACGGCGGAATCTTCGGTTTTGAATGATTCCAAAACGTTCCCGGGTGCGAATCTTTCCGGCGAAGCATTCGACCGGGCGACGCCGCAAACGCCGGCCGTCGGTGCGACCGCGAAGCGGATTTCAACGCAGGTCGGCTTCGAATCGAAATTATCTTTTCCACCGCTGCTTGGTGTCTGGCTGTTTGGGATGTCGGGTTTGCTGTTGTGGATGTGGGTCGCCCGTCGACTGCTGCTTGCATCGGTGCGGCGATCTGCACCCAGCCGGCGGTCCTGGCAACGGGAATTGGATGACTTGCTAGCGGAAAAGAAGCTTTCGCGTTCGGTAAGCATGCGAACGTCCGAACAGCTTGGGCCCCTGGTCACACGTGACCAGGGACAAACGATCATTGTGGTGCCGCGGCTTGGCTGGAGTCGTTTGTCGGCGTCGCAGCGACGCGGCGTGTTGCTGCACGAATTGGCGCACTTGGAACGCGGCGACCTGTGGTCGGCGCCGCTGATGCGAATGGCGATTCTGCCGCACTGGTTCAATCCGATAGCGTGGTGGGTGGCGGCTCGCTTTGATCAATCGGCCGAATGGGCCTGTGATCGCCGCGTGGCCAAGCATGATGCCCAGGCGGCGACGTCGCTGGCGTCGGCGCTGCTATCGCTCGCCTCCGGTGCAAATGTGCGTCACGCGTCGGCGGCCTCGATTTTGGGTTTCGCGCCGCCGGCCGTGGTGCGGTGGCTAAGACGACTCCGATTTTCTGTTGTGCCCGGAACCGCACGCTTGCCCGGCGGCGTAGCGGGGACCGGTGGCGTGTCGGGGACCGGTGGCGTGTCGGGGACCGGTGGCGTGTCGGGGATCGGGGCCGGCGTGACCTTGGGCGGACATCCGGTCGCGATTCGAATCAAGCGTTTGGTGGGTTCTGAACACATGGGAGATGGTCAAATGAAACGAATGTTGGTGGTGGCAATCGCGATCCTTGGGCTGCTTGGTGGGTTTGTAAAAACTCGACTGGTTGCACAACCCGTCGACGAACCGGCCCGTGCACCCGAGTCCGCTGCGGTTGCCGAACCGGCTTGGGATTTATTGTCAAGTCAACTGCAATCGTCGCCCGATTCGCTGACCCGCGGACTGGCCGATGTGCTGGCACGCCCATCGGGGCAAGCCGTTGCCAGTGACCAGGCCGCGAATTTGGACGGTGGCGGATTGCCCAATCCCGACGACCCGTCGGCCTGGGTGGGCGAATTCATCCGCCGCAGTTTCGATGTCCGGAACGATTCGGCGGAGCTGAAAGCGGGTCAAGCAAGTGTTCGCGAAGCCTGGATCAAGCAGGCGGCCGAGGTCAACCAGCAACTGCAAAAGTTGGGGACCGCCTGTCAAAACGTCGCCTCGCAAATTCAGGGCGACGACGAAACCACCAAGCTGGTTCGTCGTTTTTTGGAATCGGATGCGGGTGCCGAAATGTTGTACCTGATGGAATTCCGTGACCGCATGAACCCGGTCGACGCACTGCTTTCGCAAACCATGGCCGATTCGCTGGCCAAACGGAGTGACGGGAAATACCAGATTCGCGCGGACGCCCGGAAACGACTCGATCGGATCTTGGGTCAACGCGACCGGGCCGAAAAATTGATGGACAAATCGCACCAGGCGATTCTGCAGTGGTCCGGCGATTTGGCGACCCGTGATGACCTGCACCGCCGTCTCAAGGCAATGCTTAGCGATCGGCTGTTCGCGGCGCGCTTGGTGGCCGAAAGGTTGTTCTCCGAAAATGGCTTGAGCGAATGGACCGTCAATGAACTGCTGGACGATTTGGACGACGCGTCGGTCGATTCCAGCGACGGTCTGGTCATTTCGAAGACCCACGAGCAGCGTGCCGGCGAATTGGTCGACGAATTTGAAGGTGTGCTGGGCCGAATCGAAAAGCTAAAGCCCGCCATCGCTCGGCTCCGCTTGCGATTGGCCGACGACGAAGCGACGTCCAAGCTGGCCGATTTGTTGGAATCGCCGCTGGGGTTTGCGGCCATCGGAATGGCGGGCCAGGAAGCGGTGCTGGACGCAAACGATTTGCTCCGCTTGCTGTTGTCCGAGGTCGTCGAAGAAACCGACGGCGGTTTAGTCGTTCGTGGCGACGGCGAACGAGCGGCCGAAATCCAAGAACAGCTACAATCGCTGCTGCGACAGCATCGCAAGGCGCGCCGCTATGCCCAACCGGTTCGTGATCTAGCCGACAAGATGGACGATGCCGAACTCGCCGCCGCAATCCGATCCGCCGGTGGCATCGCGTATGTCCAACAGGCCATCGAGGGATTGATGGTTTCGGCCAGCCGAGAGCGATTCGAAGCTTGGAAGGACGCGACGCTCGAAACCGTCGACGGAAAATTGCAGGTCGCCGCGTCCGCGCAAAGCCGTATCAGGGATCTGATTCGTCAAGCCGAGGCGATTGAAAATGAAGCCGCGGCGAGTGACTTTTAAGCCATGACGTGTCTCCGGTGCATCCAGTCGTGCATTTTTGCGACGCTCTTCGGCTTGGCGACGTTGTGGGCCGGAACGGTCGGCGCGGGCGAAGGCGATGTGGTTCATCCGTCGCCGGATCCCGCTCAAGATGATTCGTTTTCGGTTCATCAATGGGCCGATCGAATCGATACGTTGGTCGATCGAGCGGCCGCAAAAAAAGGGATTGAAGTTTCCGCCAAGGTGACGGATGCGAAGTATTTGCGGCGGATCAGTTTGGATTTGCTTGGGCGAATCCCGACGCTGGATGAAGCGGCGACATTCCACGCAAGTCCGGACCGGCAACGGCGGGTTCGCGAGTTTCTTGATGATGATGCCTTCGCCGATTTTTGGGCGGAGTGCTGGACCACAATCGCCGTCGGTGAAGCCGTCTCGCGACGCACCGACCGGGTGTGTTTGCAAAATTGGTTTCGCGAACGGATCGCACAGGACACCCCCTGGAACCGTACGGTGGCGGATTTGATTGCCGCCCAGGGACAGGGCGCGTTCGATGGGCCCAGCAATTTCGTGCTGCATCACGCCGAGGACCCGGTGGTGCCGATTGGCCGCGTGTTCCTGGGCGTGCAATTGGATTGTGCCCGTTGTCACGATCATCCCAGTGCGCGTTGGACACAGGACCACTACCAGGACATGAAGCGGTTCTTTGATCCGGTTTCCATTCGTAACCGTGGCGATCGGGATTACACCCTGGTCGATCGCACGATCCGAGATGGCGATGTGCCCTGTTTCTTGACGGGCATCAAGCCGCGAACGCGGCAATGGCGACGCGAGTTGTCCGTCTTCGTGACGGCCAGCAAACCGTTCGCGCGGACGATGGCCCATCGCGTTTGGTATCACTTTTTTGGCCAGGGGATCGCAACAAATCCGGATCAAACAAGCGTCGCGGCCAAGGGCGAACACGCTGAATTGATTCAAACACTGGCCGATGCCTTTGTCGCGGGCGGTTATCGCTTGCGTCCTTTGATTCAAACGATTTGTGCAACGCGGGCGTACGCTCGCCAAGTGCGGATGGTGCCATCGGGCGCTCCCGACGCATCCAACCATGATCCTCCCCACGCGTCCACCCATGCTCACAGTCGCGTGGTGACGCGTCGCTTGGTGACGTGGACCCTGCAACCGTGTGCCAAGGGTTTAACGCCGTCGCAGTGGCGACGTTCGGCGGAGATCTTGATCGGTCAAGCATTTGCCGGCGGGGTGAAACCTGACGCGGAAGTTCGCGTGGATCGTTTTCCACTCGGGAATTTGTGGGAGCGGACGCCGACCCTGGAGGCACGACTGCGCAGCATGGCCCTGCCGTTACCTCGTCCGGCGCATTCGAGCGTCGACCTGTTCCGGCTGGCCTACTCGCGTCCACCAACGCAATCGCAACGTGAATGGTTGGAAAGTGTCCCTCCGCGGGACCTTCTGTTCGCGCTTTTACACAGCAACGAATTTTGTTTTTGGCACTAGATCATGATCTGGAATC
Organism: Planctomycetota bacterium; assembly: GCA_039201055.1. Taxonomy (GTDB): domain Bacteria; phylum Planctomycetota; class Planctomycetia; order Pirellulales; family Pirellulaceae; genus Rubripirellula. Next base: position 10,775 of record JBCCRW010000137.1, read on the forward strand.
GTCGAACGTGGATGGGAAGCGTGCTGGCCGCGATGGCCGGTGCGAAACATGCAAAACCATTGTTTGCATCGGAGGATGCCTCGCCGGCCGATGCCGCCGATCGCATCGGCGTCAAGACACGTCGTTGTCTGCTGTTGTGGATGGATGGTGGCCCCAGCCAATTTGAAACCTTTGATCCCAAGGCGGGCGTGATCACCGGCGGGCCCACCGAGGCCATCAGGACCGCCACGCCAGGAGTTCACTTTGCCGCGGGGCTACCGCGTTTGGCGGCATTGTCCAACGACCTGTGTGTCATTCGGACGTTGACGTCGAAACAGGGCGAGCATGAACGGGCGCGTTACTTGGGACACACCGGTTTTGAACGGGTGCCCGCCTTTGAACGTCCGGAAATCGGCAGTCTGTTTTCGCATCGTTTGCCCGCCAGTGAATTGCCGGGATTTGTTTCCATCGGCGCGCCGGGGTACGGACCGGCTTACTTGGGTTCGGAACACGCTCCCTTGGTGATTGAAAATCCCGCCGAATCGGCGGCGTTGATGCGGCGTTTGCAGAAGCGACAGAGTCGTTTTGAAGTGTTGGAAACCTTGAACCAAGATTTTTCGAAGCAATTCATCGGCGATTCAATGGATGTTGGCCAGACCGGCCAATGGCTGCGTTCGCAATCTCGCAAGCGGGTGTCCGACCGTGCCGAACAACTGCAGCGTCTGCGCGGTTATTTGCAATCGCCTTTGTCGGATTTGATCGCCGATGCGGACCGAGCAAGTGAAGCGACGTCAAATCGTTTTGCGACTTCGGTAAAGATGGCCACCGACTTGTTGGCTGCGGGCGTAACCTGCGTCGAAGTTTCGATGCCCGGCTGGGACACGCACCAGGACAACTTCGGCCGGACGTCGCGGCTGACGGCGGAACTGGACACGGCGATGGCGGCCGCGATCGAGCGTTTGAAGGCCGACGGATTATGGGAAGAAACTCTGTTGATTTGGGCCGGCGATTTTGGCCGCACACCGACCATTAATCCGGCGTCCGGCCGCGATCATTTTCCGGCAATCAGCAATATGGTGTTGGGCGGCGGTGGGATTCCCGGCGGTCTGGTGATCGGGAAAACCGATGCCCTCGGACGCGTCATCGAAGACCGTCCGGTGACGATCGCGGACGGTTTGGCCACGATCCTGGGCCGCATCGGCATCGCTGCGGACGAAACATATCAAACGGCCTTCGGCAGCCCCACCGAAGCCACCGACGGCGGCACTGTGATTCCGGAACTCGCGCTTCTTTCCAAGTAAAAATTTGGGTAGCCGCTGTTCGCCAGAACACGGAACCACCGGGGATTTCCGGCGTTCTGTCAAGTCACGGCAAACCCGCTTGCCTTGACGCCCGAAAGCAGAACTTGCTACCTGTCTGCCATGCTACGTAGTCGCTATTCGCCAGAACACGGACCCACGTAGCCGTTGTTCGCCAGAACACGGACCCACGTAGCCGCTGTTCGCCAGAACACGGACCCGCCGCGAGGATTTCCGGCTTCTGGCGAAGGCCGGCTAACTGCAGGCACACCGAAACATAGATGGAACAGGCCACAACCCTCGCTTTGATTCATCACAAACCACGAGCGGTCACGTTAAAAGTTCCAACCACGACCGCCCGCTGACGCACTTCGTTGTTTTCGTCCTTCTGCTTGGCATGGGTGGCTGTGCGAGTGTGAGACGATCGTCTGGTCGCGGTGGAAGCGCCGACCGGTCACGTTGGTCGGCGATGCTCGCCGAAACTTTGACCAATACCCTACGGGTGAACCTGTTTGGTCGCGATGACGATGAAGAGGACGACGGGGATTGGATGCGTCGCCGTCGGCACGAGGCCGAGCAGGAACGACGCAGACAGATCGCCGAAATTCAATTCGAACGCTTCGAAAACTTCTACGGCAGCGATTCCGAACAGGCACGGAAACTTCGCTCCGGCACGTTGGGTTTCGAAGACGAAGACCCGATGGATCGCACCGACCGATTGCGCAGCGAGTTCCTAGAGTAGCTCGCCTCTCCGAGGCGAATAGGGAAACCAGCCCTGCCTCTCGGAGGCGAAAAGTGCGTCTCCCAAAAACTCGGCGCCTGGGATGACGAAAACGCCGGAAGCTGGCAAAGCCTGGCAAGCGTGAGCGTTGCTTTTTTGCCGCGCAATTTTCTCAGCGTTCTTCGGGCCGAAGGCCCAGCAATTTGCCGAGCCTGGACTTACGTCCTTGTCTTTACCCAAAACATTTCGTGAAACGAAGACGAGGTTTGTCGCCAAATTTGCACCGGTTTCCGTATGTGAAACTGCCGAAATGACCCCGAGGTCAAAAGCAGATCGCGCGCTGGCTACAGTCCTTCCGTTTCACGAATGCGGTACTCAATAATTCGCAAGGCACCGGTGATTTCGTTTCACGGATCACCAAAGACGTTTTGGGTAAAG
>JBCCRW010000138.1:0-13177 GCA_039201055.1 Planctomycetota bacterium
ATTGCCAGCTACTGCTGCCAGGCTTTGGCGACGCCGAAGTCAGTCGGGTAGACTGCGTGGTTCAATCGATCCGTTGGTGACGGGCACCGAATACGTTCGGCACATCCATTTGAGGCGACAAAGTTCAACGCACGATCTATCCGTGCAGTAGGCCCCAACATACGATCGCCATGGCGGGGCTCTTTTTGGCCTACTGACCGGATAGATCGCATTTCGTTATCGCATTTCGTTTGCCATTGAATGACTCAAATGGATGATGCCCTTGTTGATCGTGAACGAAAGTGGATTGGTTGCCTGATTGCCGCGTTTGGCGGTGTCGCTCTTGTCGTCGTTCTTTGCTCCGGCGCGTTGTTCTACGCGACATTACCACCGAGCCCTCAATCTGTGTTTGAACGCGAGACCGGACTAAACTGGCCTCCGAACGCGTTCATCATTTCAACCGGAGACGATCATGGTGGATTCATGGGCGATGGCGAGTTCCACGTTGTACTTAGTGTTGACGGCGAAACGGTCGCGGAGCTCCTCCGTAATCGGCCTGCCGCACCACTTTCTAATTGGCAGGCCGGTCCTGTGCCGACTGAGATCGGGTTTCATTGCAGCTTCGGCACAAACGGTGTTTCAGCGATGACCATCGACGGTGGTCCTACGCATTATTCTGGCAATCCCGAACTGGAAGATGTCCTCGGCTCCAATGCGATCATGTATACTGCGCATGAACGCTGTTGCGATACGATCGAATGGCACAACGGCACACTTCTGGTCGTCGATCCGCGACACAACAAGGTCTGGCTCTCAATCTGGGATTTCTGACACGGAAGGCAGAACCATGCCGTTCACCGGAGTGCGGCATCGCACGTTTTCAAATGGAAAATTAACTCGCCGTACCCTGCGACGGCCGGCATTCGTCGACTTGATCGACGCCCAATCCACATCAAATACAACATCGAAGATCTACACTCACAGAGAGAATCTATGGCGTGGAGTAAACGACAACAGATGGGCTTTCTGGGATTCCTCCTGTGGGTATTTGGGGTTGGACTTACTGCTTCCTTGACGTTTGCCACTGGTGGTCCTGTACCGATAATTGCCGCTCTTTCAATTTGGATCGGGACGTGGCTGAATACCAGGTCGAACTACCTGGGCAGCTCAGAACCCAAGGCGCCGCCGAGTATGGACGATGCCTAGGTGACCGTCGGTATATTGGGTGAAACGCGTCTAGCAGCACAGGAGAACATTTTGACTAACGAATCTAGTGTTGAAGATGAAGTACCGCAGATTCGCACCACTCCGAAAGAGCAACTCACCTTCTGGCAAAAATACAGGAGGGGCTGAAAACTCTTCGATTTGGCTACACCGGGAATGGTGCCTTTCTTCTTCCTGCTTCAGTCACAATGGGTGGGGTACCTTGGTGTTGTCCTGGCTGTGATATCCGCGCTCCTGATACCGGTGATGAGCTACGAAATCTTTGAATATTCGATCCACCGTAGAATTCGCAAATGGTTCCTTACTTCCGATGGACAGGACAGCGGATAATCATGCGGTGAACGGGAGCCGCTGATGACCCGGGTTTTGAAAACATAGTTTTTTGGCGGCGGCCCCGTTACCCCTGTCAGTACCCGACGATAGTATGAAGCCGACTCTCATTTTCGTTTTTTCCTCGCTCGTTGTCGCTTGTCCCGCGATCGGTGATGAACCGCATAAGCCCGCGGACGAATCTATTGACAGTCAGTTTCGACCCCACCCAGACGGAAAACGTTGGGCTGGCGTGTATGCGTCGACCAGCGAGGTCGGGATCTTCACTTCGACCGTCCTCGTGATAGATGACGGCTCGATGAGCTACATCGGCTACGACATGAAATTCACAACAGATGTCGTGAGCGATGACAACATTCAACAGGACAGACTTCATGGCGCCGTGCTGACCGAGGAAAATCGAATCTACATTCCGGTTGCCCACGGCAGCAGACGGAAAGGCAAGATTTCGCTGATGGCAACCATCTTTCGATACACACGCATCGAAATTGACGGCAAAGTGGTCCTGCTCCGGGATGATGCCCTTGAAGCTTACGAGAAGGAAAAGAAGCTGTACGGTTACGGAGTCTTAATTCGAGTCGCCGACTATCCTGGGATGTTTGGGATGCTCGATTTTGACAGAGTCAAGCATCCGTCGATCAAGTCTCTCTACAAGGACAAAACCAAAGGAACGTCTGATCCATTTACCTCAGGCCTGAATGACGGCGGGTAACCATGCAGTGGACGCGCAGTGGGTATTGGATTTCGTGTCTGCCCAGGAGAAGCTGGGCGTGTCGTTGGGCGGCTGAGAATGGGTCTTTGGAAAGACCGAAAGAGGAACGTATCATGTTTGGGAGTTTGAAGAGTGAAGGGTGAAGTTTGAAAACGATCCTTCACCCCTTTTCATGATGCTGCCCCTTTTCATGATGTCATGCCGATTGATGCGACACGACGCTACGCCACTTTTGCTGCACTGATCGTTTCATCCTGGGTCGTGATGACCTTCACGCACGAACTCGGCCACATCATTGGCGGTTCTTGCTGTGGTGCGACCCTCGTCGACTTTGATCTCGCGCCGTGGCGGCTGCCGTACAGCCTGCACGCACCGGATCCGCATCCGCTGATCACACTGTGGGCTGGACCTCTGCTCGGTATTGCGATCCCGCTAATCGCCGCCGCATTGATCCGGAAACACTGGGCTTGGTTCATCGCTGACTTTTGCTTGATCGCCAATGGCGGATACCTCGCTCTCGCATGGCTTTCCGGCGATCAATTTCTCGACACGCCGCGGTTGCTGGACGCTGGAGCACACCCCGCAACGATCGTGATATATTGCGGTTTGACGATTGGTATCGGCTACATTCGATTTCGATCTGCTTGCATGCATTTTCTAGCTCGCGATATGCCAAATCGAGATGATGAACAAGCATTGGACTAAACGTTCACATCCACACCGTTACTCAATGGACGATGACGCAGTCATTTTGTTACTCGCTACCACCAGCACACTTGCGGGCGCGGTTATCGGGAAGGCGCTCCCGACAGCATCAGCCAACATGGTCGTTGTTGTTGCCGTGACCTTCGGCGTTTGGGGGACAGTTTTTGGCTATGTCATTGTCGCACTACGCAAAAAACGGCGACCATCGAAGACGCCTAGAAACACGACGCCAAAATCAAAGCTCGCACCGACATCAAAAACATTTCGTAAGCGACTTGCGGACTATACAGGACAGAGCGAATCCGACGTGATGGTCGGATGTGAACCATACAAATCGGAAATGCCGTTTTGGTCCGCCATTGATGTATTCGTCAGTATTCCGCCTAAATCGGCTCGATTGATTTATCGCCATTTGATGTTCATCCGTGAAACTTTGCGTGGGCAACGGTCCTAGTAGTCTGTTTCAACTGAATTTTGGGTGCTCATGGGTATGCCCAAAAAACCTCGATGATCTTCCAGCACCCGGTGCGTAACGTACAATTGAAGGCGCGGTGTAAAGAAGGCTGAGGCGGGGGCAATCATTAGGTAACGCGGCAGGTAGTGCTACGAAGTGTTCACGGTATGCTGGACGCGTGGTTTCTCTTGCGATTATTCGTCGTCCTGATGGTTTCATGATCCCGCTTCGCGATAACATACCTGCCCGGCAATTCCCACTGGTGAACGCGATTCTGATTGCGATTTGCTCGCTGACGTTCTTGGCGCAGATCGGCACCGGCCGGTGGGGTGCGGAGCTCGCCGAATCCCTGGGGATGGTGCCAGTGCGAATCACCCAAGGCAACGATCAACCCGTCATTGTCGAGGATATCGCCGTTTTCCGACTGCCGGACGGCCGATTGATTCAACAACCGATCCGGCGTGAATTGGCCGCACCATTGATCCCGCCACTGTTGACGATTTTCTCGTGCATGTTTCTGCACGGTGGCTGGATGCACTTTCTGGGAAACATGTGGTTTTTATGGATCTTTGGCGACAATGTCGAAGACCGCTTGGGACGCGTTGGATTCCTATTGCTGTATATGGTCACCGGTGTGCTGGCGGGGCTTTCGCATCTGGTCACCGATCCGGCGAGTCACATTCCGACGATTGGTGCCAGCGGGGCGATCGCGGGTGTGATGGGAGCCTACGCATGGTTTTATCCCCACGCGAAAGTCCAAGCCGTGCTGCCGTTGATCGTTATCCTGCAGGTGTTCATTTTGCCGGCGCCGGTGTTCCTGGGCATCTGGTTTGTGCTTCAAACCATCAGTGGCGTGGGTTCGGTCACCGGCGGTGCATCGGGCGGCGTTGCCTGGTGGGCTCACATTGGCGGTTTCGTCGCCGGTGGTGCGGTGGCCTTGGTCGTTGGTCGGACGCCGATGGACCACGGCGAGGTTGAAGCGCGACGCTTCTGAATTGAACGTGCTGTGTCGATGCAGGCAGGGATTGATGAACGCTGCGGGCGGGTTGCGCGTTATTGTGTAATCCGCCTCGGAGAGGCGGGCTACTTTGGGTCGCCTCGGAGAGGCTGGGCGACTTTTGTCGCTCGGAGGGGATCGTCGTCGGGACCGCAGAAGCCGGCGTGGTGATGCCGTCGCCAACCTTCGGCATACTTGTATTGACCGCTCATCGCGCCGACATCCGCGGCGAGTTGCTTCATTTGCACCAAGTAGCTGTCCAGCCCCTGGCTGCGATCCAGCCACTCTTTCTGACTGGCGTGACACGCCAACAATTCCAACTGCCGCTCGATCACCGCTTCGGTATCGACAAAGTGTGAGGGCCGAACCGGCTCACATAACGGCGTACAATTGCCATAGGGCTGGGCATGGTAAACGGTCACAGGGTGATCGTAGATGGGCGTCGGTGGATCGGAGTGGAAGTTTGGCATGGCGTGACAGAACGCGGCGCTGACCGCCAAGCGACAGGCAACTTCGTGATCTTCCATGTAATCCACCGGCGAATGGGTCAGCACAATCGAGGGTCGCGCTGCCCGAACGATCGCGGCGACTTTACGCAGATTTGCGGGCGTGTACTGGGCCTCCATATCCGGAAAGATCGACTCATAAAACGTCGCACCCATTTTTTCACACGACCGCAAGGCTTCCTCGCGGCGCACTTGGGCGCAACGATCATTGGACAGCTGGGTCGATCCCTTGGAACCGTCGCACAAGTTGACGTAGTGCAAATCCCAGCCGAGGTCCGCCAGCCGCAGCATCGTGCCGGCAAAGACGAATTCGATATCATCCGGATGGGCCGCGATGGCAAGAACGGCCGGCATCTTAGTACTCGATGACCCGAAGATCCGGACGCTTTGTTTTGACCGCATCCACCGCTTCGAATCCGATGCCCGCGTTGACGATTTTGACGGACTTCAGATTTGGAAGCATGGCCACCTTTTGAAATCCTTCGTCACCGATTCCGACACCCGACAAATTCAACACCTCGAGATTCTCCAGTTGCAACAAATCGGGCACGGATTCTTCGGTCAAAAACGCGTTCTCCAGGTTCAAAACGCGAAGTTGACTCAGGTCCGCCAAACCCTTCATCGAAGCATCCTCGGTGTTGGTCGCCCACAGGTCCAAGGTCTTCAGCGTTCCGATTTGGCCGATTCGGGCAATCGAGTCGGCGGTCAAAATCCCGCACTCGGACAATTCCAAATACTCGAGCTTTGGCAGCGAAACAAAGACATCGACGGCTGCATCACCCATTGATGTGTTGCGTAATTCCAAGCGAGTCAAGTTGTCACTGCCGCGGATGGCTTGCAAGCCTTCGCCCGTGGTATCGGTGTCGCGCATGCGCAGTCGCTTTAGCTTTGGGAAATTTTTCAGCACCGCCAATCCGGCATCGGAGATCTCGGTGCTGTCCATCTGCAATTGCTCCATGTTGCCCGCGAAGCCCAGGGCCAGAAGTCCCGGGTCGCCCACGCCCACGCACAGGTTCAAGTTCAAGGACCGCAGGTTCGTCAGACCGGTCAGTTTTTCCATTCCGGCGTCGGAAACGTTGGCCCGCTCGAGTTGCAGATCGACAAGCGATTCGATTTGCCCGATGAATTCCAAACCGGCGTCCGACACATTGCAATTGCGCAGATCCAAGGCGCGAAGCTTTTTCAAATTCAATAAATTCTTCAGGCCGTCATCGGTGATGCTGGTGATGCGCAAACGCAAGACCGTCAAATCTTCCAGCTTTGCAATGGACTCGAGCGTGCGGTCGCCGATCTTGCTGTTGGAAAGATCTAAGCGTTTGAGCGTTGTCAATTTTTCCAGTGCTTCGGCACCGCGACCGTCCATGCCGGGACCCGAGAGCGTCAATTCCTCGATGGCACGAAGCTGACCGAGTTTTTCCATGAAGGCGGTGGGGTCGTCGCCGGTGGTGTAGCTGAGCTTGAAGGCACCGCCGTCGGGGTTCCGCTCGATTTCAGCGCCCATTTCGACCAACGCATCGATGACTTTCGGATCGTCGGTTCTTGCGGGCGACGCTTCGGATGCGGACGCCTTGGGCGGTGGCGTGACGGTTTGCTTGGCGGAGTCTTGTCCCCCGCATCCGAATGCCAGCAGGATCGGGGCGAGCATCAAAAAACGGCGTTGCATTCCGGTGGGTTTCATTTGGGAGGGGAATCGCTTGAAAAAGGTCGGTATGGAAAGCACCCGGTGTGCCGGAGCGTGTCCTATGGAGGGTCGCGTTGTTGACGAGTTGGATCCGCTGCCGCGGGATCAGTCTGGATGTGCTGGATGGTTTGAATGAAGTCGGCGGCGTTGTCGAATTTTTTGTAGACACTGGCGAATCGGATGTACGCGACCTCGTCCAGCTCGGCCAGATGTTTCATGACGACTTCGCCGATTTCGTTCGAGCAGACTTCGTCTTCGAACAGGGCAAAAATTTCGTGCTCGATTTCCTGCAGTGTGCGTTCGATGCGGCCACTGGGAACGTTGCGTTTGCTGCACGCTCGTTCGATGCCGCGGCGGAGTTTTTCGTGGTCCAGCGGTTCACGACTTTGGTCGCTTTTGACCACGCGAAGTGATTGGCGTTCGATCGTTTCGACGGTGAAAAACTTGCGTTTGCATGACATGCACAGCCGCTTTCGCCGAATCATGAACCCTTCGTCATGGTTTCTTGTGTCCACCACCCGGTCGTCGATCGTTTGGCAAAAGGGGCAGCGCATCAGCGTTCGGGAGTGCGGCGATTTGAATTTGTCGCGATTTCTGGCGGCCGGCGAGTCGTCTTGACGCTTTACAATGTGGGTATTATCGCGGGATAGCGTGTCGGGACAACCGCCACGCCACCCCAGATTCATTCAGGTTGGACCTTGGCGACGTCGTGACTCAGTGGTTTTTTAAAACGGAAGCAGACGCGGTCGAATTTGGACCGCTGCGACCCTCGGAGCTGCTTGAAAAGGTGCGTGTGGGCGAGATCAAGCCCAGCACGCGGGTTCGCAAGGACGATTCAGCGTGGTTTGACGCCGGTGAGGTGGGCGGATTGTTCGAGGCCGCCGCCAAGCCTGACGTGGTGTATCGGTGTCCCTATTGCAACAAGAAGATTTCAAAGCCGCCGACCGAATGTCGCCACTGCCACATGGATGTTTACAAAGCCTTTGAGCAGCAGATCCCTCGCGAGATGCCCAGCGAGCAACCGTCGTCGCCCTCTAAACACTCCATCAAACGCTGGTTGTCCAAAAAGAAGCTGAAGTAGTTTTGGGCAGGCGGAAGTTCATTTAGGCCAACTTATGCAATCGGCGGACCACCCATTCCATACTGAGCATGGTCGCGATCAGGCACATCAGCGTGGCGTTTCGACGGGTCGAAAAATCGATGTCCGGCGTACCCGGTAAAACTGTCGTTTGCGGCTGAGGCACGATCGAATCATTGACCTGCTTGGTCCAAGCGATGTCAGCGGGGCGGTCGAGCACAAACAGGCTTCCGCCCGTCGACTTGGCCATCTTGGTCAGCAATTCATCATTGCGGCGTGGCCGTTCCTGTTCAACGGTCGGCAAGCGAACCTGCACCGTTTGACGCAGTTCTTCTTCATTTAAAGCGTCGCCGATGGCCAGCAGAAATTCGTAACTTCCCTCCTTGCGGACGGTGTATTGACCGCCGTAAGTTCCCGGCCGAGGCTCGCCCTCCAAGGGTCGCAAAGTGAGCTCGCGTTTGCCGGGTGCCCCGACGGGTGCCAGGACTCGAACCGAAACCTCGGGTTCATCGAGTGGTTCGAATTGATCGTTGGTTAACACCGCACGCAGGTTGATGGTGTCGCCCACCATCGCGCGGGCGTTGTCGACCAGAAACACTCCACGATTGCTGTCACGGAGCAGACGTCCCTCGCTGACCCACCGAACCAGCTTGGTATAGAAGCGATCGAAATAGGCTTCGTCCTCGCCTCGCAGTCGCCACAATTCACCACTGGCGATAAAGAACGTCCGTCCGCTACCGTAAAACTGCGAAGCCAAGAACACCGGCAGCGTGCCGCCAAGTTCGGTTGTGGGGTCGGAAAAGTATGCGTAGACCTTCGCACCAGGCTTGGCTTGTTTGACGGAAACGTAATCATAGACGCCACTGAATTGCTGCCACGCCTCCAGGCTGGACTGCGGCTGTTCATCGATCCACAGAAATTCCGCGCGGCTTGCTTCGGGCGTCAAATCCAACGGCCACGGCTGGCTGCCGCCCTGGCGACCGGCGACCGCCAGTGGCGACCCCGTCGACAGCGTGACCGGATAAAAACTCGCAATCTTGGGGACGCGAGGATCGGTACGCGAGCGGACCCATTGCGGGTGATAAACGGGCCCGGCGATCAAAATCAGACCGCCGGATTGACTGGCGACATAGCGATCCAACAGATCAATCGTGGCCAAGTCGATCGCCGTCCAATCGGGATCGAACAGGATCACCGCGTCGTACTCAAACCATTCCTCGGCACTGGCCGGGAGCGTCGTCAGCACCCGAGCAGCGTCTTGGCTGATGCCTTTGACGCCGGTTTGCAACAGCACATCAAGTTCGATGGACGGATCACGATGCAAGAGGTTTCGCACGAAGCGGTATTCGCGAGTCGGGCCGCCGGCGAGTGCGAGAACCCGTAGCTTTCGGGCCACGACTTCGTAGCGTGCGTCGCGGGAATTGTCGCGATCGTTTTGATCGTCGGCTTTGGGAACCAATTTGATCGCCAAGCGGCGGCGTCCCACCTGTTCGGGCTCCATTTCAAAACGAATCGACTTGAGCGTCCCGTCGGCGGGGATTTTCACCTGCCGAGTTTCGATCATTTGTTCGGGAAGCCTTTCGGCGTCCGAAGCTCCCGAATCCAATTCGTCCAACAACTGCACTTCGACATCCATCGGAGCCGATCCACTTCCCTGGACAATCGCGGTGATCGCAAACCGGTCACCCGGATACACTCGGCGCGGCGCGTCCAAATCGACCAGGCGAACATTGGTCGGGGACGTGTTGCTGCCCAGTCCCACGGGTACCAATGCGACTTCGGCGCGACGCGAGGCGGCGATGGCCGCATTGACGTCGGTGCCACCGTTACCCTGACCGTCGGTAACCACCACGATACCGGCCAAGGTTGCCGGGTCGTGCCGTGCCAACGTCGCTTCAATGGCATCGCCGATGCGACTTTCCGCAGCGGCGGCCTCGAGGACTTGTTCCCAATCCTTGACCACGGGATCGCCCACTTCCGCATCGCCCGTTTCGGAAGCGTTCCGGTTGGGGGCGTCCGCTTCGGAACCGGTCGACCCGCCGGCGGAGTCCGTCCGGGTTGCACCACCGAGCACCAATTCCCCCAACGCCCGATCGGAACGCAGCGTCGCCACTCCCCCTAGGGTCCCGATGCCGGCGGGCAGCAAAATGGCTGCCGCGGCGATCCACGGTGCCACGCGACGCGAAGCTGCGGGAGTGGCCCGCGATGCGGCACCGGTGAACAACGAGATGAACGCCGCCAAGATCCCGGCGACAATCAATAGCACGCCCAGCACCGCGAATCCGCGAGCGGTACCGGTCACGCCAAAGTCGCCCGGCGATTGACGGTCATCCGACGGGTCCCGTTCACCCGACTGAGCATCAAAATTGACCGAAACCAAATTCGGATTGGGGCTGGCCCCAAAGGTGTAAACGCTGACGCGATGGCCTTGAAAAAGTTCATCCAGCCAGGGCGTCGAATCAAACCATGTTCGTACTCGCTCGATCCGCGACTCACTACGCCCCGTTGCATCGGAGGGCAGTGACATGCTTTGCGAGGTGTCCACCAGCACCGCGACTTCACTGGGCCGAGTGACGACCCGCTGCGTCCGCCGGACCAAATCGAAAAAGAAAAAGATCAACGCAAAAATCGTCAAAACTCGCAACCAAATCAGCGAGAATCGAACCGGTCGCGTCTGCTCGGCCACGTCGCGTCGGTAATAGCGGACCGAAATCACCAGCAGCATCGCGATGGCCAACACCATCGACGCCCAAATCCACCAACCGCTAAGCGACGTGACGCGGGCGGCTTCGTAAATCACCTGCTTTGAATAGATGGTGGCGGCCATGTTCGAGCCCGTCATGCGCGAGCCCCCCCGGAACCCAGAACGGCCGTTGCACCCGTCGCGGCCGGGCGTTTCTTTCGCCCGGCTTCACCATGGATGTGATACGAAGCCCAAGCGGCGAGCATTTGTTCGAGCGCTAGAAATGTTCCCAATAGAGCTAGCAGAATCAACGTCAACTTGGACGAACCGGCACGATTGTTTTGCTCACTCCAAGCCGTGCTGCTGACAAACGTCGCTTCACGCGGCGCCAGCGACTGCAAAACGGCCGCGGCCGGGACGCGTGCCATATCGCTGTCATCGACGCGAATGACGGTTGCCACCGGTTGCACGATCGTCCGGCCGGTATCGTCCAACCAGGACCATTCGCCCAAACCAGGCGTCATCAAGTCGTCGGCAAACGGGCGACCTTCGATCCATTGTTCCAGCGGATCGATGCCGGCCGAGTCATTGTTCGGGTTACCCGCGTTCGCGCTATCTGAATTCGGGTAGTCGGATTTTGGGGAATCGACGTCCGACCGTGTCGACGGGGACAAGCTAATGTCAGCGACTTTTGCGAAGTCCTGCAGGTTGATGGGCAGCCGCGAGGTTTCCAATTCCGGCCTGTAGTAGGACAATTGTTCGACGTATGCATCACGAGGCACCGGTGCGGCGAGAAGCTCGCGAACCGTCCGTGAAGTTTGCGGCGCCGCACCGCTCCATAGGGTCGCATTGGCCTGCAGCGTGAAGACAACGAACGTCGGGTCACCGGGCCAATTCGTCCAGCGACCGTCGAGTCCGGTCAGCACCGTGATGACCCGCCCGTTGCCGACATCTTGCGTCGTGACCAGCGGCTGGCCATCCCGGCGTTGCAAAATCGTTGCATAATTCGAATCGCTTTCCGGGTTTTCGTTTGGTTGCAGCGTCCAGGTTTTGGACAAGCGGATGAGTGACAGTGCGGCGTCGCCGACGCTGCGCAGCGGATCTGTCAGTGGCGACCGTGTGAGCGTCATCGTTAAATCGCCGCCGGTGGATTCGCCGCGTGGCGGCAAGGACGCGATCTTGCTGAGCGCGGCCGGCAACAGCGAAAAAGTTTTTGGCACACCGGCGATACCTTCACCGCGTCGGCCGACCAGCCGCTGGTTGTAATTTGAAAAATCGACGTTTTCGCCAAGAAACCACGCCAGCCCGCCGCCTTTGGCAACATACCGTGACAACGCGTCGGCGGCGTTTTCGCCAATCGTGGGAACGTCGATCAGGTAGACGGCGCGGTATTCGGCCAAGCGATTCGCATCGATGCCACGCAAAAACGATAGCGGCTGGATATCGGGAATCGCGCCGATGCGAACTTGTGAACCGGGGTCCATCACCGCCGCCAAGAAATACGCACCCTCACGTTCGGCAGTGCCATCGATGATCAACACCCGTTCGGCATCGGTTAGCGGCAAGAGCGCGACACGGCGATTATCGATCAGCAGCGAATCATCGGCCAGCGAAACCTCGACGGCGTGTTTTCCGGCAGCCGGCACAAACACTTGAAACGTTTTGGTGACCGTTTGTCCCGGCGGAATCGACGGCAGCACGATGCTGGGAAGCTTTTTGACATCGCCGCTGCTGGGCCGGTCGACCGCGACCGCATCGATCGCTTCGTCGTACTGCACGACTTGCGCATTGATTTGAACATCGCTGGCCGGCGTGGACCCGCGATTGGCCACCGCGACGCGAAAGGTGACCGGCACGCCGGCAACCCAAACATCCGGTTGGGGGCTCAAGTCGGTGATCGCCAAGTTACTGGCGTTGTCACCGGAGCCCTCGGCACAATCAACAAGCCGGATCGAGGTGTCCGCGGGAACGCTTTGGACAGCCGCGTTGATGTCCTCCGGTGCACCCCATGGGTTTTTCCTGAAGTCACTGATCAAATACAAATTCGTTTGGTCGGCCTGGCTTCCCTCGATCAGTTCGCTGGCCAATTCAATCGCCGACGCCATGGAATCGCCGGACGTGGAAACCGACGTCGCCATCACCCGAGCCAGCGGTGACGCTTCGGCGTCCATTGATTCCATCACCAAATCGGCGGCGCGATCGGCGGCCCCGTCGTCGCCCTGCATCGATAAAGCCGCTTGGCTGGAACGAATGAGGGTCAGTTGATGGAGCCCGTCATCGGAGGCCAAACGCCGGGCCAAATTTTCGATCGCTTCCAATGCCCGTTGATACGAAGTCGCGCCGCCGCGGCGACTGCCCATGGAATAGCTGTCGTCCAGCACAACCACATGATGCGTCGTCGCCCCGCCGATCAAGGCGGCGACCGGGCCCGATCCGGTCCAACCGGCCAACAAGGCGATCAACAAGGCCGCCACGGCCAATCGGGACAATAAAAGCAGCAGCTGCCGCATGCGAATCCATTTTCGCTGCTTGCGATAGCTGGCCATCAGGAAGTCCATCGCGGCCCAACGACGCTTTTGGTGCCGCAACAGGTTGATCAAATGGACCAGTAGCGGCACGGCGACAAAAGCGAAACCGGCGACCAGCGCAGGGTACAAAAACATGTGGTCGATTTAACCCCGCAGCTTGGGCAATGACAATCGCCGCGACAAGAAGTGTGCCAGCACGGCATCCAGTGGCTGGCTGGTCCGAACCAGGTTGTAATCGATCGAAAGGCGACCGCAGGCGGCGCGGGTTTGATGCAAAAACGTCTCGAGTGCCTCGAGGTA
>JBCCRW010000139.1:0-13153 GCA_039201055.1 Planctomycetota bacterium
ATTTTCGACCAAATGAGCGAAAATCAGCCAATTCTTTGCGTGATTTGCTTGCAAATGCTGTGGGTGGCCGTATGCTTTTACCACAACTGAATGCGACGCCGTGCCCTCTGCGGCGTTCGCCGGAACCTCTGTGTTGCACGAGCATTGCCCCATGGCTTAGCAACGCTCAGCGGGAATCTCAATTGCCCCTGAGATTTCCGCTTTTTTCTTGCGCCCGCTGGCGCGGATGATTCGTGGGTCTAACGATTGCGACGATCGATACGGTCGCAATGCTTCACGGACTTCGCATGTTCGAAGCGATGCCGTGATGACGATTGCAGCGGATAGTCCAAATGCGACTCTTTTCCGCCCATCACCGTCAGCCGCTTTTTGTTCCATCGTGACGCCCCGCGTTCGCCTCCGACCGTCGCCGCTTCGCGTCCTCGCGATGCCGCTACGCATTTTGGCTTGGATTGCCGAATCGACCGGTCGTTTGGCGATCAAGCGGGTTGTCGGGTTGGCGGAAATACTTGCGGTTTTACTTGCAACGATGCGGCTGGGTTTATCACCAGCGTCCTGGACGCCGCCGGTGCGACAGGTGCTGGCGAGGCAGTTGTTGTTCACGGCGGTTGATTCGGTTTCGGTCAGCATTCGCTTTGGGGCCGCCGTCGGTGTGTTGGTCATTGTCCAGGCGGCGATGTGGGTGGATTCGTTCGGCATCAACACGGAAGTCATCACGCCGTTGTTGTGGAAAGCGATCGTGCGGGAACTGGCACCACTGCTGGCGTGTTTGGTTGTCATCGGGCGAAGCGGCGTCGCCATTGCGACAGAACTGGCGACGATGCGGACCGGCGGTGAAATTGAATTGCTGGATGCCCAGGGCGTTGATCCGATGAACATGGTCGTCATGCCCCGCGTGTTGGCGGTCGTGATCAGCACTTTTTGCTTGGCTTTGCTGATCGCGACGGTGATGGTGGCGACCGGGTATGCGATCGGTTGGGCGATGGATGCCATTCGCGTTTCTTGGCGGACGTTTTTGAGCGAAATTGCGGGTCAGTTGAATCGCCGCGATCTGTACTTTTTTGTTCCCAAGACGTTGCTGTCCAGCGGTTTCGCCGCAGCGATTTGTTGTCTGGACGGATTGCAGGTCAAAGGTTCGACCACCGAAGTGCCGCGGGTCAGTAGTCGCGCGGGGATTCGTGCTTTGACGGCCGTGCTGGCCGTCTCGGCGATTTTGTCGCTTGTCATTTACGGCCGTATTCTGGTGTTTCAAATCGGATGAGTGAAACGAGTGCCCCAGCCGATGCGGTGGCCGAAGCGTCATCCGCCCCAATATTCGCGGCGGAACGCGAACTGCTGCTGCAACTGGACGGCGTTCGCGCGGGCGGCCTGGGTGAAGGGGATGTTCGGCTTCATGATGTGAACTTCCGCTTGCACCGGGGCGAATTAGCGATGTTGCAATTGGATTCACCGGCCAGCGTTCGCGGCGTCGCGTCGTTGCTGCAAGGGTTGCGTGTTCCCGAAGCCGGCACCTTGACCTACTTAGGCGAAACCTGGACGCAACGTCGCTACGCGGACCAGGACCAACTGCGATTCCGTATCGGGCGTATCTTTGTAATGGGCGCTTGGATCGAGAGCTTGACGATTCGCGATAACCTACGTCTGGCACCGACGCATCATGGGCACAGCATCGCCGCGGTTGACCAGCGGGTCGACGAATTGATCGAAGCCTTTCCGCCGGACATGCACCTTGGCGGGACAAAACCAATCCGCACGCGATTGCGGGATCATTTGCAACAACGGCCGTCCTATGTTGCCGCGACGCTTCGTCAATTGTTTCAGTGGCTTCGAGCCGCCTTGTACCCTCGCGATTTGTGGATTCTGGAACGACCGGATACTCATCTTGGCGAGGCGGCGCTCTCGATTGTCTGCGAATGGATGCGTGAAAGCCTGGAAGCCGGAGCGGCGGCGATTTGGATGGGGCCATCGCTGCCGGCCACCGCTCCGGCGGCTGGGCAGACGATTGCGATTCATCGTGGGCTGTGGAAGCGATCGGGTTCGCGGGAGCGTTTGCGATGAATGAACCCTATCGATTGCGATACACGAATCAAATTGTGGGTGCGTTTTTGATTCTGTTGCTGCTGTTTGTGATCTTGATCGCCAGTGTCTTGGTGCGTGCCAATCCGGTGTTCGATCGCTCGGAGCGAATTGAATTTCGAATTTCGCAGGACCAATTGGGCGACCTGTACGAGGGTGCCGAGGTGATGCGTTTGGGACGCCGCGCCGGCCAGGTCGAAACGATTCGCTACGCCGAGGAACAAGGTGATCAAATCACGATTGAGTTGGCCGTTGACCCCGAAGTGGCTCGGCAGTGGAATGGCCGCGCCGAGCTGCACGTCGAACGGAAGTTTGGTGTCGGGTCGCCGATCCTGGTCATTCGTCGCGGCCGAGCGGACCCGGAACCTGCCGATGCCGAAGATGATTCCGTGCGATTTTTTGGTGAAACCGATCGGCTGGACCAAATGGCCTCGCAGGTCCAATCCGTCAGCGATTCGGTCTCGCGGATCGAGCGGCAATTGACGCCGACGCTGCAAAGCATTCGCGATTCTTCCGAGGACCTGTCGGAATCGCTAAATCAATCCATTCGCCCGGCTTCCGATCGAACCGCCGCCGCGATGACGTCGGTCCAGCAATCCAGTGACGTTTTGCGTCCGGAAACACTGGCCACCTTGAAAGCGTTTCGCGAATCGACTCAAGCTTTGGAGCGGCAAATTGGGCAGTTGACGACCGAAGTCCAATCCCTGGTCCGCGGCGACTTACGCGAAACACTTGGCGACGTCCGATCGGCCGCCATCGAATCGCGCGACGCGGCCTACAGTGTGCGGGAAACCTCCGAACAAACCAATCGGCGGGTCGCCGAAACACTCCAGGACATCCAGACGTCGGCCGGGGAAGTGACTCGCTTGGCCCGTCAATCCAGCATTGTCGTGGGAATCCTTCGCGAGGAAGCCGAGGAACTTCCCGGGACCGCCAAGGCGATTCGGCGCAGTGCACAGGACGCCGAAGCCCTGGTGGAGGACATCAATGGTCATTGGTTGCTGCGTGGCAAACAACAAACCCTATCGGGCGATCGCCAAATCGCCCCGCCATCGCTGAATCCCTCTTCGGGAAGCTGGGGAGGGTCGCGTTGACCATGCCAACGTTGCCAATTTTCAATTGGAACAAAGCACTAGGTCTCTTCGGCAGCGCGTTGTCGCTGTTGTTGATGGGTGTCGGCTGCGTTTCGCCGACGACACCACGCGAGGCGATTGAGCGAGAGATTCGGCGGGAACACGACGACGCCCGCGACGCCTTTCGACTGGGCCAAATCGACCGCGCCAAAAAAGCGTTTCACGACGCGATTTTGAAGGCCTGGAACGCGGATGATTTGGCCGACTCGGGGACCATCGCCTACAACTTGGCCGCGCTACTGGCCAGCGGCCAGGAGACCGAGCGTGCCGAAGCCTGGCTGGTTGACGCCCGTGTCAACTTGCGGCGAAGCGCCCGTTCCGTCGGCAATGTTTGGCTGTTGCAGGCCGAAATTGCGGGCGCGGCCGGTCGACTTGACGAAGCGCGCGAGTGCCTGCGTTTGGCATCGTGCAGCCAGCCACCGTGTGAACCCGTGGATGATTTGGACGCCTGTGATCCGGATTGCCAGGAGTCGACTGCCGGTTTGGAATGTTTGTCGTCTTGCGGGAAACGTCGTGACGCGAAGCGACAAGAGGATTGCCAACGCGCCTATCGCACGCGGGTGGCGATCGCCCAAGCGAATCTGGCACTCCGGTGCAACGACGTGACATCGGCAAAGCGGGCACTGGAATGTGCGCGGACGTGTGCCGCCGATGTTTGTGATGAAGCGTTGGCGGCGGAATATGAAGCCACGGCGGCGGAAATCGCGATGGCCCAGCAGTGTTGGTCATCGGCCGGTTTCCACCGCGACGCCCAGCTCGCGCATTTGAAGGCCGCGGGAATCCTGCGCGATTTGAGCACGGTTTTGGATGCGGCGGCCGAAGCCTACATCAACGATGGACAATGGATCGTCGCGGCGGATCGTCTGTGCCGGTCGGCTCGCATTTGGATTGCCCGTGGGAAAGCCGATCTGGCCTGGCAACGCATTCGCGAAGCCGCCGAGCGTGTCGCGGGTTCACCGGATACGGATACGCTGATTCGGTTGACGCTGACGGCAACGTTCCTGCAAGAGCACCTGAAACAGGACGGGGAAGAAAAAGAATCGGATTTGTTTTCAAAAAGTTTCTCAGGGCATGATGCAACGCCACTGGTCGATGGCGTTTACCCGCCCGTTTATGTCGACCAAAAGCGCGTCAGTAGCCGGCCTTCGCCCGAAGCCGGAAATCCGTAGCGGGAGACCTGTAGCCGGCCTTCGCCAGAAGCCGGAAATCCCGTAGCCGGAGACCTGTAGCCGGTCTTCGCCAGAAGCCGGAAATCCCGAACACGTCCGTGTTCTGGCGAACAGCGGCTACCCGAATGCAGGTAGCCGGAAGAGCCCTAAAGCAAGTGCTTCGCCTTGACTTCCAGGTACTGATTGACCAGCGGGGCGGTCAATTGCTCGGGAAAGGCATCCACGACCAGCACACCGCGGTGAACCAAGTCGGAAATCACCTGTTGACGCCATAACAAAATATCGGCTGCGGCGGCGGCGCGATACAGCGTCATCGTGTCGGCATCTCGCGTTCCACTGTTTGCACTATTTGAACTGGCTGGATGATCATCCAGCCCCGCATCCAAATCGTACGCGTCAACGGCGTCAAACATCACACGGTCGCGTAGCATCACGCCCAGCGGCAAATGCCGACCACTCAAATTGCCAAGATAGTCCACCAGTGTGGCCGCGTTGACCTCGTCGACAACGTGCGTCAACAACACGACCAAACTGCGGCGTTTGCAATGTGTGTTGAGATGCAAGAACGCTTGGTCATAGCGGCTTTCGACCAATTCGGGAAAGCGATCAAAGCCCGCTTGGATCAAGCGGTTCATCTGGCTGGCACCGCCGCGTGGTGGGATGTACGAATGGATTCGATCCGAAAAGCACAATAGGCCGACCGAATCACCCTGGTGAAGCGCGACGTAGGACATCATCAACATGGAGTTGAATGCATGGTCCAGCAGCGAATAGCCCTCCGATTCGTTGGTCATCATGCGGCCGCAGTCGAGTAGGAAAATCACTCGTTGACTTTGGTCGGTTTGAAATTGCCGCACCGTTAGCTTTCGCCGCCGCGCCGTCGAACGCCAATCGATGTGGCGATAATTGTCGTCGCGGGTGTAATCGCGAAGCCGTTCGAAATCACTGTCCTGGCCAATACGACGTGTTTTGCGTACGCCGATCAAGCTGAGCCGATTGGTTCGGGCCAAGAGGGCATAGTCGGCCAATTGCTTCATATCGGGATAGACGTTCAACCGATCCACGACATCCAAACGCCGCAGCCGCACCCAGAACGACATCGGACTTGAGAACCGCAAGTAAACGTATTGCAGGACAAAGGCGCCCCGGCGACCGGGTTTCAATCTTCGCTTGGCCGTCATGCGTCCCATTTGTGGCAGATCCATCCGATGTTGGGTCGGTGACGCTTCAAACGTTTCGGGCAGATCATCGCGGACGCGCCCGCGCAGCCGCATTTGGCTGCGGTTTTCGATCGTCACTTCGCTATCCAGCGGCACGCCCAGGGAACAGGTGCGGGCGATTCGACGAGTCGCTTCGATGCCTTTGGACGACCCCACCCACACCAGCACCAAATCAATCGACACGACAATCAGGAATAATGCATCGACGATGGCCGTCGCGATCAGCAACTTGGGAAACCAGACCGTCAAGACGCTCAACAGCAACGACACAACGATGGGCACGGTCCACCAGGGCGACGGATAAATGTGTCGCTTCCAAGCCAAGCGGATCATGGGTAAGGAAACGGCGGCCAGCAGTAACCAGGGAAGCTGCGTGAAGGCGCGGGAAAAACCTTCCAGGGACGCGCTCGAAGAATCGATCAAAGTTCCACTTCAAAACTACTGGGGAATGGCCGGAATCGTCGCAGTTTAACCGGAAGCGGATTGACCCGTCGCCCGCCAGAGATGACAAAGCAAATCGCACGACCGTGCCGCCTATGCGAGCGTGCACCGTCCTAACAATCGAGCGGCAACGTGTTGGGCCGGCCTGATCGAATACCGTACACTCACTGTGTATGGAATCGCTACCGACACCACACAACAACTTTTTTCACTTCGCGCTATCGCACTTACCAAACGCGCGAAGCCTGATTGAAACGCAGCTTCCCGCCTCCGCGCTTGCGGAATTGGACCTGACGACGCTCCAGCTTGAGCCTGGCAGTTTCATCGACCCGGACCTCCGCGAGAAATTTTCGGACCTGCTATTCACCGTCGAATTGGCACGATCGGCCGATGACGAGCAGACGCGAGAAAACGTAAAGCCGAACCAGCAGCGTGTGCTCGGCAAAAAAACGCCCGCACTGGTGTACTTTCTGTTCGAACACAAAAGCAAGAACGACCGTCTGACGGCGTTCCAATTGCTCACCTACATCGTGCGAGTCTGGGAAAAGCGACTGCGTGATGGTCAAACGCTTTGTCCCATCGTTCCACTGGTCGTCTACCATGGCCAAACGGGTTGGACGGCAGCACGGAGCCTAGCCAAGTTGATTCCCTATCCCCAAGGCTTGGCCGATGACCAAGTCGATTTGAAATTTCGCTTGCTGGACCTGGCCCAAGCTGGCGACCAGGAGATTCCCGGCGATCCAATTTTGCAGAGCACATTGCGACTGCTAAAATATTCCCGAAGCGTGGAACTGAGGGCGCAGCTTCGAGGCATTCTTGAGCTATTTGCCGCTTCTCTCACTCCGGAACTGATCCCCGAGTGGATTCGAATTACAGGGGCTTATATCGTGTCGTCGAACAACAGCATTGACGAAGAGCAGTATTTGGAAACGGTCAAAAGCGTTTTCCCAACCAAATATGAACCCGGTTCCCACGTCGACCGAGCGATGAAGGAGGGTGAACGGCTGGGCCTGGAAAAAGGAAAGCGGCTGGGGATGCAGGAAGGCGAGATGATCGGCCGCGTCCACATGCTCGAAGAAATACTTGGGGATGCGGTCACGCCTTCCGAAACGCTGGTGGAGCTGGGTCCCGAAGGGCTTTCCGCGAAGCTTGCGGACCTACAACGACGGCTACAGGATCGGGACGAATGACTCAGCTTGAATACCCGGCTTCGTTTCGCTTCCGGCTGCGTATCGAGTGTGCCGAAGCCGGATCGCCGCCAACGTGCTAACTCGCATCGAAGACTATTTTGCGTACTTGGGCGTTTCAGCCCCAGATCGCGAGCGTGGATTGGCGGTTGCCTGGCAGTACGGCGAAATTGCCGACGGCATGACTCACCGGCGCGACTACGAGGCGCTCGCGGCGGTGGCGCTGCATTTTCAGCCCCGGCGGATCTTTGAAATCGGCACCTACTTGGGCGTCACCAGCGATTTCTTTTTGACGTTACTTCCCGAATCCGAAGTGGTCTCCATCGCCTTCGTGCCGCGACGCTGGTCGCTTCGCAATATCCGATCGCTGCGTGGACGACAGTACAACAATACCGAATTGACGCGTCGGCAAGTCGGATCGAAAGTCGACGCGTCACGAAGGAAGCGGTTCACGCAATTGCACGGCGATTCGCACCAATTGCAAGCCGCGTCGTTGATTCAACGATTTGGCAAGTTTGATCTGGTCTTTATCGACGGTGATCATTCGGCCCAGGGCGTAAAACTGGACACCGAATTGGCCCAGCCGATCCTTTCGGACAATGGCGTCATCTGCTGGCATGATGCCAATCCAAAAACCAAGTACCTGCCCGTCCGCCGATACTTGGAGGACGACTTGAAACTTCACGCGCTCGCGACGACAGATGATTACATCGGAGGTGTCGCGACCTGGAATCCGGCGATCGCGAGACCGTTGGAACCGTCCACGGCCGCGTCACCGTGAGATCTCGCATTCGCCGCGGCCGAATCGAATGCTCATTGCCGGTGGCTGGACCATCCATTCCTCGCAACAAGAACGCCATGCCGTCGATCAAGCGAAAAGGCCACCAGACTTCGGTCGGGTCCCTATCGAATTGTTTTCGAGTCGTCAGTTTTCGACTGGCTTGTTCTCGATTCGTCTTTCCATTCGTTGGCTTGACGTTTTTTTGCACCCTCGCATCTGCTTTGCAGGCCGGTGATGTTCCATCGACGATGTTGCCGCGAGTGGAATCGCCAATCCGCCTGGTTTACGCCGATGGCACGGTGTTGACCGGCGAAAACGAAAAGAACGTGCAGCGGATTGATCCATCCGGTCAAACCTCCGTGGTCGATTTTTCGTTGATCAAGGTTCGCGATTTGGTCGCGATTGTGCCCGACGGGATGTCAAGCGAACGTTTCTACACGGTGCATCGCGAGGGCAGCCAGTGGACACGTGGGATCGCCATCCATCGGGTCACAGGCGGAAAATCGGAATTGCTCGCCCGACTTCGCGGCCCCATTACCAAACCGCAAGTGCATGTGTCCGCCCGCGGCGTCTTTTTGTTGGCCAGTGGTGAAGGACGACTGCATGTTTTGTCCGGAGGACAATTGCATAGCCTGGACTACCTGCCGGACCAAAACGTTTTTCGGGGCTTTCGCCCGGTTCGATTTGTTGAAAACGAGCTGGGATCGGTGGTCACCTATTCGATCTTTGACCGACGCTTTCACGACAAGACTCTGCTGGACATGGTCGTTTGTGACGGTCGTGAAATTCGACGTGTTCCGCTGAACCTGGACTTTTCCGGACCGGCATGCCTCGACAGCAAGGATCAACTACGGATGATCACCCGGACGCAAATGTTGAAAATGGATTTGCAGTCCGGCGCGATCGACAAACAGACGGTTGCGGCCGCCGGCGCGCCGGCCGACAAGCTGATCCCGATGGAGTTGTATTCCTTACCCGACAAAGCGTTGGTGTCGATTTGGCGACGACCGTTTCGATCGGTGCGATACTACGATGTCGAAGCTTTGGCGGATGGTCGCTACCACTCCATCATGGAATGGGACGCCGGTCGTTGGCGGGGTCCCGTTCATACAATCAACCGCATGCTGTATCGCGACCCGCACCATGCTGTCGATCCGGACGGTGGACTGTGGTTGTCGCGTGCCGAAGGAGGCTTGGCGTACCGTTCGCCTGCGGGGCGCTGGCGTGATTTCGGGTTTGCCGAAGGAATCGACATGTCGGCAATCGAATCGATCTTCACCAGCGACGAATCGTTGATCTTGCAACACGCCGGGCGTCGCCAGACTTTGGATCGCAAGCGTTTGGTCGCGATGGCCAACCAGGGACAGGCGATCACGTCACCTTGGCGTTTGCTGACGACGGGGAAAGTCGTTCCGTCCGTCATGCGCAACCACGAGCGGCGAACGCAACCGATTCGGACGCGCAGCGATCGCTACGAATGGGTCAATGATCAAACAGTGGTCTCCGTTGACGCGCCGCCCTCCACGTTCATACGCCCGCGCGATTCGGCGCAGGGCGGTGGGCTTCTGGATCGAGCGGGCAATCTGTGGCTGCACCCGTTCGGCGGCGACGAACCGCTGCTGCGTTTCGATGGCCAGCGATGGCGGTCGCACGGCCAAAAAACGCGTGACCGAAATTCGCTGCTCAGTTTCGAAACCGCGATCCTGGGTCTGCAGCGCGATTTGGAAAATGACGTCAAGATTGATCGCCAATTGCTATTTCGGGCCCATCCGCTGCGCGCGATCCTGGGTAACGGCACCGACATCTGGGTGGGAATTCGTTCGCGGACGCTCGCCCTGTTCGGGCCCGGTGGCATGCAGACCTTCCGCTTGGACTTTTTGCCAACGCATATCGAATACTCGCCATTCCACATTGGACTTTTTGTTGAAAAGACGCCCGTTTGGATCCCGATCGCTGAACTGACGGCGCTGCCCGACGGAACGGCTTTAGAAATGGACAAGCTGTTTGCCGAACCGACGTCGTTGGAAGCGGATCCATTTCGCTTCGATTTGGACCGTCTTGACCTGCCCGCGTTGACACCGATCCGCCAGGGCCCGTGGCATCTGTCGCTGTGGGGCGACAGTGCCAAAAAACACCTCACGGTGGTCGATCGAGGCCATTGGACGCTGCTGAAAAATACACGCTTGCCCAGCTACGAAAATTTGACCGCTGCCTGGATCGATCGTTTTGGGAACTTTTGGGTCGAAACCGAAAAGGGTTCACAGAAACAATATTTTGTGCTGCAAAATCGCCAGCCGCCGTTGGACGCAAGCATCAAGATCGTGGCGGGGCCGGCCGACAACCAACGGATTGCAAAATTCTCGGTATCCAACGATTGGCTGGACGATGCACCGGAAAAAAGCGATGCACCGGAGAAAAGCAACGCACAGGGTGGGGAACTTCAAACGCGTTTGCGGTTGGACGGCTATCTGGTTCGCGACTGGGTATCCGGGATGCCCGATTTTGAAATTCCCAAGCTGTACCCGTCGGGCGACCATGAATTAGAGATTGAATTCCATCACTCGGGGCGATTGGTACCCCAAACGCGTGTGGCCAAAACGTTCGCAGTGACCGAAGACTTGGGGCCGGTTTTCGAAACCATGCTGGACGACTTGAACGCCCCGACATTCCAAAAACGACGCCAGGCGGATCGTTTTTTGACTGGGCTGAGCGGCATTTCGGCGCTCGGCCTGAGGTGCTGGATCGCCGAACACCCCGAGTTGGCGCTTACGGACACCGAGGTCCGCGACCGACTCCGGCGGATGCGAGTTTTGCCGTCGACGGATTTTTAAGCCCCGCCAGACCGCCGGATCCGCCCTCTTAATTGCTCAACCCGCTCAATTGCTCAGGTGCTTTTGCAAGTATCCGGCACGACGAATGTTACGGTCCGACGTGGCCAGCGTGCCGCCGTGCAATTTTTGCAGATGCGCTGGTTGGGTTTGGATGAACAACTTGTTGATCGTGGCCACTTCGATGTCGTCGATCAATCCCAGGTTGATGCCCATGCGAATTTTCGAAAGGTAGTGCATCGTTTCTTCGCTGCTAATCTTCTTCGCCATGGTCAAAATCCCCATCGCTCGCGACACGTCGTCGTGCAAATCCTGGCTGCCCTGGCGGACCAAGAATTCGCGTGCCTTGCGTTCGTATTCAATGATTTGCGGGACGACCTTGTCACCGACCAACTCGACCAATTCCTCTTCGCGTCGCCCCAGCGTGACCTGGTTGCTGACCTGATAAAAGTCGCCGGTGTACTGCGAACCTTCACCGTACAAACCGCGGACGGTCACGTTGATCCGCCGCATGCTGCGGAAGACTTTTTCGATTTGCTGCGTGATGACCAGCGCCGGAAGATGCAGCATGACGCTGACTCGCAAACCCGTACCGACGTTGGTGGGGCATGCCGTCAGGTAGCCGAAGCGTGAATGGTAGGCGTACAAAATGACCGACTCGAGTTCGTCATCGAGACGATTGATCGTGCTGTACGCGCCCGCCAAATCGAGCCCGCTGTGAATCACCTGAATCCGCAGATGGTCCTCTTCGTTGACCATCACGCTGAATTGTTCTTCCGGGTCGATTGCGACGCCGCGAGCACCATCGGATTCAGCGATTTCGCGTGAGATCAATTGGCGTTCGACCAGGAATTGCCGATCGATTTCCGACAGGTCATCCAGATGGACGTAGTGGACGTTTTGCCACGACTCCAGCGACTCCATTTTGCCGCGGACGCTGTTTTCCAGTTGTCCGCGATCGCGACCGCTGCATTGGCGGATGAACGGAAATTCGGCCAAGTTTCGGGCCAGCCGAATGCGGCTGCTGATCACGATGTCGGATTCGGGGCCGGTCCCGCGCAGCCATTGGCCGGATTGTTCGGCGAACCGTTGCCAATCGGTCTCCTGGTTCACGACGGTTCCCCATCGTCGTTCAGGTTGGCTTCGATCTGCTGCAGTTGGTCGCGAATCTGACCGGCCCGCTCGTAGTCCTCGCGTCCAATCGCGTCCTGCATTTCACGGCGCAGTGCGACCAGATTTTCGTGCTGGTCGGCCATCGCCGCGGCGCGCCGCGGCCGCTTGCCGACGTGTCGCTGTGCATCGTGAATATTTTTCAGCAACGGCAGCAAATCGGACTTGAAGAAATCATAATCGTTGGGGCATCCCAACCGTCCGGTGTTACGGAACTCAAAAAACGTGATCCCACATACCGGGCACGCTTTTTGATCCGTTTCCGCCAGTTCGTCCTTCGCCGTACTCAGCTTCAGCGTCTGTGCCAACGCGCCGGTGATGGAAGACGCCGCGCCGGCGTTACCGTTGCCGTTTTTCAAGAATTGCCGCGCGTGGTCTTCACACAGGTGAAGGATTTGCGGTCCCTGTTCACCGGTCAATTCGGTGATGTGAAAGGTCGCCGGCTTTTCGCAGTACTGGCATTTCATGGCGTGGCGATTCTATCGGTGCCCCCCAAGGTGTCAATTGATACAAGGCCCGTCACCGCGGAAGCGATTGTGGGCGTGTCGTGGCGTGTTCCCAGCGGCACCGCTTCGCGTATCTTGACTGTCATGAGTGTATCCGCAAACGACCGATTCCGACACGACGCCCGCACCCATGATTTTGTCCCGCTGGCACGGCGTCTGCTCAGCGACACGCTGACGCCCGTTTCGGCCTTTCGGCGTCTTGACCATGGCGGCCCGGCGTGCCTGTTCGAAAGCGTCATCGGTGGTGAAAAGGTCGGCCGCTACAGCTTTTTGGCGACCGACCCCATCGTCACCCACACCGCTCGCGGCAACCAGTGGAAAACGGCAACACCGGCCACCGAAACCAGCGCCACCGGAATGCCCGTCGCGGAAACACGAGCCACCGAAAACATCGTCACCGAGACGGTCGATCGGCCGCTGGATCGGTTTCGCAGACACCTGCGATACACGGTCGCCAAGCGAGACGAGTTGCCGCCTTTCGTCGGCGGCGCGATCGGCTATGCGGCCTACGATGTCGTCCGGTATGTCGAAAACTTGCCCGATGCACCACCGGACGATCGGCAGCTTCCCGACTTGGACTTTTCGTTTTATCACGAGGTTTGTGTTTTCGATCACGTCAGCAAAACGATCTGGCTGATCACG
>JBCCRW010000140.1:0-13102 GCA_039201055.1 Planctomycetota bacterium
AAACGAAATGTCGTCCGCGGCAACCTTGTCTTCCGTTCGCGAACACACGGTATCCAAGTCGCCGCCGACGCGATTTTGAAGGACAACATCATTTTGGAATCCGGCGGTGACGGGATTCACGTTCAGCCACATCAGGGCGTCCGCCCGGGCAATCTGCGCATCGAAAACAACTACGTCGCTGCGTCCGCCGCGTCTGCCTTGCGTCTTGAATTGGCCGCATCAATGGCGCCCAACCGCTCCAACAATCCCAACCGCTCAAGCAATGCCCACCACTCGAGCGATGCAGGGCAAGCTTCATCCGTACCCGATCTGCTGATTGCCCGAAACACCTGGGCTCAGCGGAACGACGGCGTGGTGTTGAAATGGGTCGCGGATCGTCATGCACGTGCGAGGATCGATTGGCGCGACAATTTTGGCGTGGGCCAAATGGACCCCAGCTCGGTCGCGGAATGGGCAAGTCTGCAAGCGAAGATCCCTCCGATGCCAAAGCTGGAATTTCAAAATCATCCCGCCAGTGGCTGGCTTCGAGCATTTCGCCGAAGCCGCTAATCGGTGATTCCCTTTTGGGCACGCAACGCTTACGGTTGAGCGTTGGACACAACTCGCGTGCAACGGATCTACCGCCGCTTGATGCCTGATTCGCCAAACCCGACGCCGGCGCCGCCCCCAAATCCAACGCCGCCAACCGAAACGGCCGCGTTAGCACCTTCGCGGCCGCCGTCTTCTTGGTGGCGGTCGTGGTTAAAATTGGGACCCGCGATCATCGTTGCCGCCGTCGTGCTGGGCCCCGGCAGTATCGTCAACGCTTCGCGAGTCGGCTGCCGCTATGGATACGATTTGTTGTGGGTGGTGGTCCTGGCCGGACTGTTGATGGCGGCGATGACCAGTGCGGCGATGCAAATTGGTGTCATCTCCGGCGAAACGCCCTGTGATTTTTTGCGGCGACGCGTCGGAAGGTTCGCCGCTTGGTTGGTGGGCGGATCGCTCATGATCGCGATTGTGTTGTTCCAGGCATCGAACAATCACGCGATCGCGATGGCGCTAGAAGGATCCTCGATCGCGTCGGAAGGATCCTCTGCCGCGATCCCCAGCATCCTGGTGCTCAATGTCGCCGTCATGATCTTCGTCATCAGCGGGCGGCGGAATTTGTATCGCTGGATCGAACGTTCGATGATGCTGTTGGTTGGCGTGATGCTGCTGGCGTTTTTGCTCACGCTGGTTTTCGTACGGCCTTCGCTCGGTGAAGTCGCATCGGGTTTGATCCCGCGGTTTTCGTTGTCTTTGTTTAGCGCGGGCGATTCGCAGGGTGGCGGAACGGCGGGAGGCGACGTTCTGGACTGGATGAGTGTCGCCGCCTTGGTGGCGACGACCTTTTCGGTCGCGGCCGCGTTTTTTCAAACCTACCAGGTCCGCGAACGTGGATGGACGATCGGGGACTTGCAAACCGGTCGCCGTGACGCCATCGTCGGCATCGGCACGCTGGCCGTAATGACCGCCGCGATCGTGATGACGGCTGCCGGTGCGCTGCACGAACGTGTCGATGCGTCGGAGCTGACTTCGGCAGCCGCGGTGGCCGAGCAACTCCGTCCGCTGTTTGGCGATGCGGCGGCGATCCTGTTCGCGGTGGGAATTCTGGGTGGCGCGCTCAGTTCGTTTGTGGTCAACGCGGTCATCGGCGGGGTGGTGGGCAGTGACGCGTTTGTTGGTCAATCAAGCAAAGATCACGGCCCCAACGAAACGCCTTTGCCGCGGCGGCGGGCCGATTTTTCGTCCACACGCGCGCGGATGCTGACCTTGGCCACGTTGGCGGTCGGGATGTCCATTTCGTTGTTGGTTCAGCTTTCGAATTTTCCTCTGGTGCACTTCATTGTCGTCGCCCAATCATTGACCGTCATCGGCTTTCCACTTCTGGCGGTCACCCTGTTGTGGCAATGGCTGGGAGTGCGAGCGAACTTGGGGATCCCGGAACAAATTGGCGTGGGCGGCGGCATGCTGTGCGGGCTGCTGGTGGTGCTTGGATTGAGCCTGCGGACGGTGGTGGGGTTGCTGGGGGGTTAAACGGGTTCCACACCAACTGCGTCGCCATGACTGCGGTGAAGGCCAACAAGATCACGTTGAATGTTTTTTGGCTGATCCGCGTCACCAGGTAGCGACCGGCCGCCATCCCGATGGGAATTGCAATTGCCAGCTGGAGGCCGATCCACAGCGTTTCGCCATGGATCAAGCCGAGGTTGTAGGAGAACGGCAGCTTAAAAACGTTCAGCACCAGAAACAGCCAAGCCGAGGTGCCAATCAGATCCATTTTCGGCAGCGCGACCACCAGCAGGTACAGCCCGATCACGGGCCCGGCGGCATTGGCCAGCATCGTGGAAATTCCGCCCAGGCTGCCAAGCATGATTGCCAACACCGCATCCTTGGGCATCTGCTTAAAGCGGTCCGGTTTGGCCATCCGATAAGCTTGGACCCCGCACAGGGTGAGGATGATCGTGGCGACGATCCAGCGAAAGGCGGCTTCGTCGATGCGACCCATCAGCAGAAATCCAATCACGATTCCCACCAAAGTCGGTGGCAGCAGTTTTCGAATTTGGCCCCAATCGGCCGAGCGACCAAAGTTGACGATCGCGAACAGGTCGCCCACGATCAACATCGGCAACAGGATGCCTGTGGAAGCTTTGGCACCAAAGACCAACGCGAACACCACCACGTGCAACATGCTGACGCCCGGGAAGCCGGCTTTGGAAAAGCCAATCCCCATTGCCCCCAGAGCCAAGTAGGCCCATTGGGCCAGGGTGGGGTCGGTCATCGAATGCGCTGCTTTGCAAAAATGGATGGTGAGGATCCGGACGCTTTACCAACGGGCGTTTCCAGGAATTTTCCCGCTGATCACGGATCGCGGCGTAGGTCGCCTTGATAGGCGGAGAACTTGCGAATGAAGTGCATCCGCCACTGTTCCTGGTCAAAGCCATAATTCGCATCCGGCTCCAGTTCCTTCAACAACGTCAACACCGCGCGGTTGACGCTCTTGCGTTCGGTTTCCACGATCTTGCTGCCCTGGCTCATCCCGCCACCGGCGCTGCTGAAGCCATACGAGTTGCCGCCGACCTGTTGACGTAGCTTATGTGTGGTCACCAAGGCGTCCACATATTGCATTGCATCCTCGGGCTGCACAAACCATGACAACGCCCGCGCCGCCTGGTTGATATCCTCGGGCGAAAATTTCGGATCCAAACGTCCCAGGTAGGTGGATCTGGCCGACGATGCCATGAAGGGCGATTGTTGCAAGCGATCCAACGCGGCCTCGCGAATTTGGCCATCGGGATGATCCAAACCCGCGCGAACCAAAACCGGCACGGCACTTCCGCCAACCTTCGCCAGTTTGTCCAGCATGAGCATCCGCAAGCGCCGGGTTCCCGAAGCATTCAGGTTTTTGGACGGACGCGGGCTGTTGAAGATTTCGATCCATGCCATGGTCGCGTCGGGATCATCAAGCTGTTCAAACTTGGCCCAAGTTTCGGGCGTTTGAATGCTTCGCATCCAGGTCTTGATTTCGTTTCGAAGGCGTTTAGCCGCGATGTCGTGTTCCCGCGCGGACTCCTCGGCCATGGCGACCTCGGGCGTTTGCCACTTGCTCCCCGACTTGACCATGCCCCGACGTTTCATCACGTCCTCGCTTTGAACCCATTGGCCCTCATTTTTGATGTAGCCCAAGGACGCGCGTGCGACGCGGTGATCGGGTTGGCTGTGCAGGATGCGCCGATAGTGAAAATTGCGATACAGATCCAAACCAACGCGAATGATGCGTTCGGTTTGAATCCACTTGGCAATTTCCTCGTTGGCCTGTGGTTCGAGCATTGCCGCGTCCGATCGCTTGACATAATCGACCAGCGACTCGCTGGTCACCCGCTGCCGGGCTCGCGACGCGGGGACGGCGATCATCAAATCGTCGTCAAGCCGCACGGTGGTCAGCTTTCGCGAACCCATTTGAGTTTCGACGACGTCGCCGACCAGGCTTCCGCCGTTGGAAATACCCACCCAATCGTCGCCGCTTGCCGCGGTGGGCAACGGGAATGCGGTGACGCAAAGCAGGAATGCCGTGACGCAAAGCGTGGCGGCCCAGCATGCGGAAGGAGCCGTTTTGAAAATTGACGTCGCCGTTGTTCGGCAGAACGCGGAAACGCACGGACTTTCCGGCTTCTGGCAAAGGCCAGCTTCTTGGGCGGACGGGATTTCAGGCTTTTGGCGAAGGCCAGCTACTTGGGCGGCCGGAAGTCCCGTCATGGCAAGGATTTTGGAAGTGTGTGCTGGAATGGGCAAAGTGCGGCAATCGAGTATAGCCGACAAAATCGTTGAACTCCCGCCGGTCGGTTTGCCGAATCCGATGAAGACCGCCGCTCCGGTCAAGGCGAGCGGCCCGCCGCATCGGTGGCGGAATCTTGACCAAACCGATCATCTTTGTATGATTGCCCTGCCTCCACGGCCTTTTTGCTCGCGGAAGAACCGCTTTGTGAGTCGTCATGAACGCCGATCGCCAGCCCGCCCAGAAGCTGCCCGACGAACATCTGCCGGGCGAACATCTGCCGGGCGGAAAACTTCCCATTGCCGGTGGCGGACCGCAGCCGAGTGTGCCGCCGACGCCCCATCCGCCGCTGCAGGTCTACACCATCGACGACGCATCACCCCGCGGCGCCCTGGCCGCTGATCCGCCGCTGGACCCCACGGACGAATTTCTGGCCGACTTGCAACGCGATAGCGAGGCGTTGGAAAAGGCGACGCCGCCGGAGATTTTGCGGTGGGCCGTCGACCGCTTCGCGCCCCGTTTCACGATGGCGACCGCGTTCGGGCCCGAGGGCATGACGATCATTCACATGCTGTCGACGATCGCGCCGGACACGCCGATTTTCAACTTGGACACGGGATACCAATTCGAGGAAACGCTGCAATTGCGCGAGCGGGTTCGCGAACGATACGGCATCACCGTGGAACTCAAGAAACCGGAATTGAGTGTTGAGGATTACGAAGCCAAACATGGCGGCCCGGTTTATCAGTCCGATCCCAACCGGTGCTGCTTCGATCGCAAACTGCGGGTGTTGCACGAAGCGGCCAAGGGTTTCCACGCGTGGGCCAGCGCGATCCGCCGCGACCAAAGTCCCGACCGTGCCAAGGCCCCGATTGTGGGTTGGGACCGGAAGTTTCAATTGGTCAAAGTCAGCCCGCTTGCTAATTGGAGCAAGCAGGATGTGTGGGGTTTGATCAGCAAGGAAGACATTCCCTACAACCCGCTGCACGACCAGGGTTACCCGAGTATCGGGTGCAAGCCTTGCACCCGAGCGACCTTGCTGGGCGAGGACGAGCGGGCGGGCCGGTGGAGCGGATTTCGCAAAACCGAATGCGGGCTGCATAACTGATGTTTGTTTCGGCTCGCGCCCATTACGCAACGCTTGCATTGTTGGAACTGGCGATTCGTCGCGACGACGACGCGCCGGTGACGGCAGCCGAGATCACTCGCCGCCATGGCGTTCCGGGACCGTTCTTGACACAAATCATGCGGACGCTTCGATCGGCCGGTTGGGTGCAATCGATTCGCGGCGCCAGTGGCGGGTTTCGATTGGCCGTCGACCCCGCCAAGTTGACGTTGATGGATATCGTGCGGGCCATGGATGGTCCCGGCACCCAAGTGGCTTGCCGCGACACCGCACACGGCGGCGGGCCGATGTTGGCCGAGATTTGGAACGACGCGCGGGCGGCATTCGAAGCAACGCTTGCCGAACAATCGCTCGAGTGTTTGACCCGCGAAGCACGTCGCCGCGAAACCGTGGCCCGCGAGGCCCCGATGTATTTCATCTAAGGCCGTTTGACATTTTTTTGACAATCCATTGATCGTGCTTTGACCATCGAGCGTCCGGTTTTTGTTGAACTAAGGGTCGCGGTGAAAAGCGTCATCGCCGCATACCTTTCCCCTACGGAGTTCAGGCAATGTGGATTCGATCAAGCCGGTGGATTCGATCAAGTGTCTTTTGGCTGGCCAGCGTGGTCTTGGTCATCGGACTTGTGTTGGACGTTAGCAGTGGGGCGTTTGCCGGCGCCGCCGAAACGGGATCCAGCGCAAGCGAAACAGACGTGAAGACGGCCCAAACCGGGGGCAGCAAAGAACGGACCGGGGGCAGCGTGGAATTGAACGTTTCCAGTTCCACGCCGACCATGTTGGCCGACCAGAAATCGACCAATTATGCCCGCATTGAACTCAAAGGCGGGCCCTCGCCAGACGCCGCCGACGCGCCGCCCATCAACGTCGCCATCGTGATCGACACCAGCGGATCGATGTCGGACAAGAAAATCAAGCAAGCCAAGCAGGCGGCCAAGACGGCCATCCAACAGCTTCGCGACGACGACATCATTTCGGTCGTGTTGTATAGCGCCAAAGCCAATGTCCTGGTGCCCGCGACCAAGGCGGTTGATCGCGAATGGATCGCCAAGAAAATCGATGACATCCGGGCCGATGGGAACACGGCGTTGTTCGAAGGCGTCACTCGCGCCGCGGCCGAAGTCCGCAAGTTTCTGGACGACGATGCGGTCAACCGCGTGATCTTGCTTTCGGACGGCAAAGCGAACGTCGGGCCCAGTAGTCCTCGCGACCTGGCGCGTCTGGGGGCTTCCCTGGTCAAGGAAGGCATCAGCGTCACCACCCTGGGTCTGGGGCTTGGCTACAACGAGGATTTGATGAGCAAGTTGGCCTCGGCGAGCAGCGGCAACCATGTTTTCATCGAAGAGGCCGAGGATTTGGTGGCGGTGTTCAAGACCGAGTTCAAGGATTTGCTTTCGGTCGTCGCGGGCGACTTTAAAATTCGTGCCCAGGTTGGTGACTCGGTCCGCCCCGTCCGCGTCCTGGGAACCGACGCCGACATTGTGGGCCAGCAGATTACGATTCCGTTGGCCCAATTGTATTCGCGGCAATCACGTTACTTCATTGTCGAATTGGAAGTGGCCGCCAGCGAAGCGGATGCCAAACTGCCGCTGATGCAAGTCGATGTTTCTTACAAGGACTTGGTTGATGGAAAATCGCATCAGCTTTCCGAAAAAACATCCGTGACGTTTTCCGACGACCCCAAACTGGTGCAGCAGCGACGAGATTTGGAAACGTGGGCGTATTGCAATGTCCAACTTGCCAATGAGCAAAATCAACGTGCCTGCGAGCTTCGCGATGCGGGTAAGATCGATGAGGCGGCGGACCTGTTGAAGCAAATTTCGACCAACCTGAAGCCCATCATGCTGCAGTGCGAAGCCCAGGGGGTGACGGCACCGATCGAAGAGGTTCGCTTTGCCATCGACAACAACGCGGTGCAGGCCGAATGGGTGAAGCAAAGCAATTGGGGTTTGAATCGAAAGAAGATTCAATTTTTCCGCTCCGCCGCCCAGGACAATCGGATCGAAAACTACAAGGCCCAAAGTGGCAATCAATCGAATGCACCGGAGCCCGGTTCGAAAATGAACAAAGAACGCCAATGAACAAAGAACGCAGTCGTCGTTGATGCCCCGCAAAGTCCTGCTGGCAATCGTGTTGCTTGTGGCCGGCCCGCTGGCTTTGCTGGCATGGTCGGCCGCACGGACTTTGCGCGACGGAGAACGCCTGGCTGTGCTAGGCGTTCGGCAAACCCTCGAATCGCGGTTGGCCGAACTGGATGACGACCTGGCCCAGGTGATGCGGTCCTATGCCCGAAAATTGGAACGTGCATCGGACCGCTCGGGCACGGCCATTGAAGCGGCCGCAGGGGCCCGGGATCGGCTGCCCTTTGTCCGCCGCGTGATCGTGCTGGATGCCAAATCGATCCGCCGGTATCCGCCACCGCCACGTAGCGACCAATCTGAGGAGATCGCCTTCGACGCCACCTTGGACGGATTGATTTCGGGCTTGCCGGCCTGGCCCGTGGATGCATCGACGGCACGGGGACGATGGCAGGTTTGGTTTTTCGATGAAGGTGCCCAATGGATCTATTGGCATCGCCGCGTCGATGGCGATCAAATCGGATTTTGGCTGGAACGATCGCGGTTGTTGGCCGATTTGATCGAGGCGTTACCGAATCGATCGCCGGAAACGAAAGTCTCGGGGACGGAAGTTTCCGGGACTTGGACGCAGTGGGTGCAGCCCGGCGGCGCGGTGTTTTACGGATGGGGCGATCCTGCCGCCGCCACCGCGCCGGTCCTGGCAAGCGTGGATCTCGGGGCACCGCTGGCGACATGGCGTTTGCAAACTCGCGGCCGGATTCCCATTCCATCGTCGCGGACACCCTTGCTGGCCGCATTTGCCTCGCTGGCGGTGCTGCTGTTGTCCGTTGGCGTGTACTTGGCCAGCACGATTGGGCGGCAAATGCGTTTGGCACAAGCCCGCGTCGATTTTGCTTCACAGGTGTCGCATGAACTGCGAACGCCGCTGACCAACATTCGTTTGTACGCCGAATTGGCGGGACGCGATTTGGAACATGGCAACGTTTCACAAGAACAAACGCGGACGCAGTTGCGCCAGCGTTTGGATACCATACAGCGTGAAAGCCAGCGTTTGGGCAGGCTGGTCGATGGCGTTTTGGATGCCGTTCGTACGCCGCGTTCCAAGCGCACGATCAGTCGCCGCAGCGTGATCCCGGACGACCTTGTTCGCGAGATCGTGGATTCGTTTGCCCACGACATCCAAACGAACAACCTGACGATTCATTCGAATTGGGCGGCCAAGTTGGCGGTGATGTTGGACCCGGACGTGCTGGGTCAATGCGTCGCCAATTTGATGTCCAACGCGATCAAGTACTCCAGGCGGGGAGGTCAGATCATTGTGGACACGCGTCTAAACGATGACGTGCTGCGGGTGGTGATTTGCGATTCGGCACAGCGTTTGAATCGGCGTCAATCGCGCGCGGTGTTTCGGCCCTTTCGCCGGCTGGACAATTCCGTCACCGCGCCGGCGGGCACGGGCATCGGCTTGACCATCGCGCGACGTCTGGCCCGGCTGCACGGTGGCGACCTCCGCTGCCTGCCGCCCGGGCAACGACATGGCGTGTTCCCCAAACAACACGGCGTATCCCCCGAGCAACAAAACATGCAATTAAAATCGGATGCGGCCGAGGAAGACTCCGGTGTATCGGATGGCAACCTGTTCGAATTAACGATCTCGGTCCAGGAACATTCGGGATGAAGCGGTTACGGATTTTGGTCGCGGAGGATGATCCGGCAACACGTTCGGCCCTGGTCGAGGTCTTGCGTGGCGACGGGCACGAGGTGCGGGACGCGGATGATGGGTTGCGGGCCCGGCAGATTTTGGAAACCACTTCGCCCGATTTGGTGTGCCTGGACCTGATGATGCCGCGGGTCAGCGGGTTTGAATTGTGCCGACACATTCGTACGCATCACCCGGACATGGCGGTATTGATGATCACGGCAAAATCGGACGAGGTGGATCGCGTGGTCGGTTTGGAATTGGGTGCCGACGACTACATCGTCAAGCCGTTTGGCATCAAAGAGGTGCTCGCTCGGGTGCATGCGGTGGCCCGGCGCTGTGTTCGGGATTTTGAAAACGCCGCCCCGGCGAGCGCAAGCATGCGGGGCACACCATTTGATTTTGGTGATTGGGAAATTCGCCCGGCCGAATTGAAAGGCTATGACGCCAAGGGCGTCGTGCCGCTGACCCGTCGCGAAGTCGCATTGCTGGGCTGTTTGGCGTCGCGTGTGGGCGAGGTTGTGACGCGGGCGGAATTGTGGAGTGCCGGGTGGGGACGCACGCCGATGACCCATTCCCGCACCCTGGATCAAACGATTTCGACGCTACGCAAACGCATCGAACCCAACCCCGCGAAGCCGCGGTGGATCAAGACGGTGTACGGAGTCGGTTATCGATATGAAATGTGTGATACCGGCGATTGACGGCTTCGTTTTCCATCGTGTGACGCAGCGTGGTTACACTCCGGGGGTACGGTACGGGTCGTTTTTCGGGTGGGCCACGTTCGCCACAACGTGCGTCGGCGTATGTCTTGGGTAGAGCCCGTTTTCCAGAACGTGCGTCGGCATGTGTCTTGGGTAGGGCCCGTTCGCCAGAACGTGCGCGATGTTTGAAACCTGGCTGCCGGCGAAGTCCGGTTTCTGGCGAAATCCAGCTACTGAAAATGCTCATGCTCGAAACACCCGAAGAATTGGCCGCGGAATTTGACCTGCATCGCGAGCGATTGAAACGTTTGATCCAGTTTCGAATGGATCATCGGCTCGGCAAACGCCTGGACGCCTCCGACGTCCTGCAGGAAGCGTTTCTGGATCTTGCCCAGCGTTTGCCTGAATTTCCGTCGCGAAATTTGTCGCCGTTTGTGTGGTTTCGATTGGTGGCGATGGAGCGTTTAATCTCGCTGCACCGGACGCATTTGAAAGCCAAAATGCGGGACGCGCGACGCGACTTTCCTATCGACAACCCCATGGATTCGGATCAGACGCGCACCCGAATCGCGGCGGGATTGGTCGATCAATTAACCTCGGTATCCAACAAGGTGATCGCCCGCGAACAAAGTGCCCGGCTTCGCGATCTGCTGGAAACGATGTCGCCGGTCGACCAGGAGATCATCGCGATGCGAATTTTTGAAGACTTGTCCAACAAAGAGATCGCCGAAGTGCTGCAGATCAGCAAACATGCCGCGAGTCGCCGTTTTTTGAATGCCATGGAACGGCTGCGGATCGCGATTGGTGACGATTCGCCGGTCGTCCCGGGGGCGTCGTAGCGATGGTACGTCGGGCACGCCGGGAAGACGACGCGACACGCGATGACGCGACAAACGATGACGTGACGCGCGACGATGCGACGCCCGATGACCTGACGGGGGAAGACGCGACACGCGATGCCCAGACGCTGTTTTCACCGGGTTCTCCGACCGAATCGTTTTTGCGGTACTTGGACGAACAAATCGCAATGCTGCAACGATCCGGTGCAGGCGGTCCCGATACCGAGACCGGTACCGGTACCGAAAACGATGGGGATTGCAGTGCCGAAATTGCCCTTGTCGTGGATGCCGCCGACGAGGCGATTCGGGGCGGTGTTGCCATCGATCGCCAGGCCTTGGTGGACCATTTCCCTCAATACTCGCCACGTTTGGGCAAGGTGCTGCAAACCCTTCGTTGGGTGCGGAAAACGGCGTTCGTACCCGACGAAAAACGTCGCGACGAATGCGAAACGCCCTTGCCGGAGATCCCCGATTACAAGGTCAGTCGCCGTTTGGGTGCCGGAGGCATGGGCGTGGTTTATAAGGCCCGGCAGTTGTCGCTGCAACGCGACGTGGCGCTCAAGATTATTCCACAAACGCTGCTGAGCAACGAACTGGCGATTCGTCGTTTTGAATTGGAAGCCCGCGCCGCGGCGTCGCTGGATCACCCCCACATCGTTCAAGTTTTTGACACCGGATCGTCCGGCGGCCAGCACTATTTTACGATGCAGTTGGTGCGTGGCAGCGGGCTTGATCAAGTCGTCAAACGTTTGCATCAGAGCCGCATGGAGGCTCGATCCAATCGAATCCGCTGGGATCTTTCCAAGCAGCAACTTGGCGGCGCGCTGCCGGCACCGGCCAGCAGTTCGATGGATTACGAACGCAACCACCACCGGGAAGATTCCGCGACGTTGCGGGCAGGACTTACGTTTTACCAGCAGGTCGCGGCCATCGGACGCGATGTCGCGGGCGCCCTCGAACACGCCCATCAAAACGATGTTCTCCATCGCGATATCAAACCGTCCAACCTGATGCTCGACCGAGACGGAAAGGTTTGGGTGACCGACTTTGGCTTGGCGAAGACCGGCGATAGCGAATTGACGGGCACGGGCGATATCGTCGGCACGATACAGTTTATTGCACCGGAGCGGTTTTCGGGGTTCTGCGATCGTCGCAGCGATTTGTATTCGCTGGGCATGACGCTTTACGAATTGGTTTCGTTGCAGCCGGCGTTTGCCCGCGGCGACCCGTTGTCGTTGATCGCCCGGATTCGCGATACCGACCCGATCCCGTTGTCGCAGATCGATCGCAAGTTGCCGCGGGACTTGCAGACGATCATCGAAACGTCGATCCAAAAGGACCCCGCGCGTCGTTACCAAAGTGCCGGCGCAATGATGGCCGACTTGCAGCGTTTTCTGCGTGACGAGCCCATCCAGGCTCGGCCGGCGGGGCGATCCTACAAGGCGTATCGCTGGCTGCGTCGCAATCGGCTGGCCGGGTCGGCGATCATCGCCTCGGCCGTCGCGATTCTGCTGTTGACCGTCGGCAGTGCGTATGCGGCGGTTCGCTTTGCCGGCGACGCCCGGGCCCAATTGAAATTGACGCTGCAGGCGGACGCCGCGAAGCGGAACGCGGAAACACTGTCCGAGCAAAATCGTCGTAACCTGTACGCCGCCGAAATGCGTTTGGCGGTCGACGCGGCGCGAGAACCCAGTGGCGGGCCGACGGTCCGTTCCTGGCTGCAGCGTTGGGATCAGCCGGCCGACCGGGATCGCCACGGCTTCGAATGGCATTGGTTAAGCGGCGTTGTGAATCCACCGGCAACGCCGTTGCGATTCGCCGCCCCGGACACGCTGCCGGCGGCGTCGCCCCGCAATTTGGCGTATGCGATCGACGGACAAACCGCGTTTTTGGCCAACCGCGGCCTACAATACCGAAACGTTTCGCCGCTTTTTGATGACACCCCTACGGAAACCCATCAACAGGCCGACGCCATCGCGACGCATCGATCAACCCGGCGGGTCGCCTGCATGATCGACGGGCGATGTGTTTGGACGCATGATCCGGACCGGCGGTCGGGCGGTTGGTCGCATGATCTGCCCGGTGTGTCCGCGATCGCTTTCATCGGCCCGCAGTGGATCGCGGCGATCCGCCAAAATCCATCGAAACAAAACGCCTATGAATTGTTCTTGCTGAGCGTTGCCGATGGCAGTGTTGCAGCGGTCCTGGATTGCCCGCAGCTGGACAGCACCCATCTGCTTCCCAAGTACCTGCGGGCGGATGTCGATGATCGGTGGCTTGCCCTGGCGACCCATGTGGCCGGTGAAGTGCACGTGCATTTCTTCCGGGTACGAAACGCCCTGCCGATCGATGACGATCCG
>JBCCRW010000141.1:0-13039 GCA_039201055.1 Planctomycetota bacterium
CCACACCTTCGGCTCACCGGCGCGTACGTGAGCCGAGGCTGGAGCCTTAAGCGACGGACCGGGTGCCCGGCGCGCGGTCTTGTACATGCACGGGACCCGTGGATTCGCTTACAGCTCGGCCAGCGGCTCATCCGCCGCGTACGTGAGCCGAGGCTGGAGCCTCAGCGACGGGCCGGGTCCCTGCACCGAAACGTGTTCCGCTGAAAGCAAACGACAACCAACCCGACGCGTGGCTGTCGCCACACGTGCAGCTCACCGGCGTGTTCAGTGGGCCGAAATGACGACCGGCCAAGACCGGTCTACATCGATCCCAAAACTTGGTCGATCAAGTTGCGATAGTTGGCAAAGTCGTCATCGAATTGGTCGGTGTCGCCATCGACAAACGAGAAGTCCTCCATGCCGCCGAAGAAACGCACTGCCGATCCGTCCTCGGTTTCCACATACGAATCGCTCGCCACCTCGGCGGCCAACACTTCACCCATACTATTGACGACGGTCAACAACAGCCGGCTGCCATCGTTGCTGCGGATCACCTCGGCAAACTCCATACCCTCAAATCCCTCGCCGGCAATCAGCACCTCTTGCATGCCATCTTCGCCGTAAATCAACGTCGCGCCCTGGGCACCGTTGTTGGTTGTCGCGGCCAAGTCGCTGTTTTGACGCAGGTGCGAAGTCGAGACGATGTCTAAATAACGGATCGTGGAATCCAATTCGACCGGCGAGACGACGGGGCCACTGAAGGTGTCGCCGTCGTTGGTGTCGTCAATCACGATCGTCGACGTGGTCGAATGATTGAACATCACCGAATCGGGCAGTTCCACCGAAACGGTGAACGTTCCCGGCGGCACGTTACGGAATTCGTAACGCCCATCCAAATCGCTGAGCACGACAATGTCGATGTCTTCGCCCAGCGCGTTATCGGCGGCGGGGGAAGTCAAGCGAACGGGAATACTTGAATAGCCCGGTTCGTCATCCTGCTTGATGCCGTCAAATTCCGCGGGGGCTCCGTTCAGCCATGCTTGCAGATTATCAATTGAATCCTGGAAGATCGAACCTTCGATGACCGATGGCACGAACTGC
Source organism: Planctomycetota bacterium (assembly GCA_039201055.1). Lineage (GTDB taxonomy): Bacteria > Planctomycetota > Planctomycetia > Pirellulales > Pirellulaceae > Rubripirellula. The sequence goes on from JBCCRW010000141.1 coordinate 1,081, forward strand.
CGGACATTGACGGTGGCTGAAGCCGATGCGGTTGCACCCTGGGCGTCTTCGATGGTGTAGTTGATCGTGGCGACGCCGACAAAGTCGGTGGCCGGCGTGAAGGTTAACGTGTTATCGGTGTTGATGACCACCGTACCTTGACCGGACGATGCCATCGTCACGCTCAAATCTTGCAATTCGCCTTCGCCGGCAACATCGTTGCCCAAAACGTCAATCGTCACCGGAACGTTGGTGGTCGCGTTGGCGGTGTCGTCGTTGGCAACCGGCGGATCGTTGAAGCCGTTGATGGTGATGGTGCCGGTGTTGGTCACCGGGTCGGTGATGTTGTCCGTCGCCTGATACTCAAACGTGATCACCGCCTGCTGGCCACTGACCAACGAACCGTAAGCCGAAGGGGTCACCGTCAAGACGTTTCCGGCCACGGACAAACCGCTGCCGTCGCCGGTCAACACCATGAAGTTGCTGGCCGTCAGCGTATCCCCATCGGGATCACTAAAGACCGTCACCAAATCAATCGTGTCGGCTGCATCCTGTTCACTGAAGGATTCGACGATCGGCGTGGCCGTCGGCGGTTGATTCACATCGGTAACGTTGACCGTCACGGTTCCCGTCGACGTGCCGGCCGCGTTGCTGGCGTCGTAAACCACGGTCGCCGTGCCGTCGAATCCCGCGTCGGGAGTGATCGTCAAAGTGCTTCCGGTCACACTTCCCGACACACCCGTCGTGGCACTGACGAAGCCGAACGCCGTGACCGGATCACCGGTGTCGGTCAGGTCCATTAGATCGACGGTAAAGGCCACACCTTCGGGCGTCGACCGCGTGATGTCCTCGGTGGTTGGCGGCATCAACACATCGTTGACGGTGATATTGACCGTGCCGGTCGATGTCATCGTGCCGCCGTCGGACAGTTCGTAGGTGAAGCTATCGGGACCGTCGTATCCGGTGGGTGGCGAATAGGTAAAGTCGTCGCCGACGCGGGTGACGCTTCCGCCTTGGACGGTCGTTGCGTCAAAATCAATGATCGACAGGACATCGCCACTTTCATCGGCGGGGCCTCGGCTGTCGTTGGCCGTCAGATCACTGACGGTAAACATGCGGTCGGTGTTTTCGTCGGTTGTCAGCGTGTCGTTGACGGCGGTGGGCGGATCATTGACAGCCGTGACGGTCAACGAAATCGTACCGGTGTCCGAACCGGCCGAATTTTCAACAGAGTAGACCAGCGAGTCGGTGCCGTTCAGATCCATCGTGGGCGTGTAGGTGATCACGTTCCCCGAAATGGTCGCGTTGCCAATGCTACCGTTGGTTTGGATGGTGACCGTGTCGGGAATGCCACCGGACAAGAACGACGTGACATCGATCATCACGGCCGTGTCTTCCGGTGTACTTTCGGTGATGTCACCGGCCTCCGGTGCAACGATTGCCGCACCGACGCTGATCGTTACCGTGGCGGTGTCGGTTTCGTTGGCGGCCCCGGAGTTATCCGACAGGGTGTAAGTGAACGTGTCGGTGGCGTCGTTCAGGGCTGCCGGCGGCGAATAGGTGATGGTGTCGCCGTTGCGGACCAGTGTTCCGCCCTGGGTCGTCATCATGCTGTCCAAAGTCAACGTCAGCATGTCATTTTCTTGATCCGAGCCATCGTTGTCATTAGCCAGCAACAACGACACCGGAATGTTCAAGTCGGTGCCCTGCGGCGTGCTCAACCCGGTGCCGCTGTCATCATTCGCCTCCGGCATGTCATTGACCGCTTCGACATTGACGGTCAACGTCGCCGGCAGGGTTTGGGTCCCCGACGTCACTTCGATGACCAAGTCCTCGCTGCCAAAGAAGTCGGGCGTTGGCGTATAGGTCAACGTGTTATTCGTGATGTCGACGGTGCCCAGCGTCGACGTTCCGTTGAACGCGAAGCTGTCGGCGGTGCCCGAAGCGACCAAGTTATTCAGGTCAAAGGTCGGTGCCGTGGCCACATCTTCGACGGTCTCCAAGGTGCCGTTTTGGACCTGGAAGTTGCCGTCCACCGGAGTGACGTTGAAGGACAGGATCGAGTCTTCGTCCAGCAGGATAAAGTCTTCTTCGACGGCCTCTTCACGGCCGTACAACAACACCGATTCGTCATTGGTTGCCGACGGCAACACCTTCACTTCGATGTTGCTGGTCGGATCGGTAAAGCGAACGCGAATACTAAAGAAGTCGAAGGGTTGGATCAGTTGGCCGTTGTCGGCCGCACCCGGGACCCCACCGCTGTCGGCAGGCCCGACGCCACCGATTTCAAGCAAGCCCTGCAGCGGGTCAAACTCACCCTGCTCCTGACCACGCAAGATGAATCGTCGACCGCCGTCAAAGGTGCGGCTGATCGTGTTGACGTTGTATTGAACGGCGTCGGAATTGATATCCCCGTTGGTGTCCCGAATGTTGATCTCTTCATTCAGGTAATCGAACGTGGAGCTATCACTGGTCTGCACGTCGATCGTAAATTCCGGGACGTCCTGTTCCAGAAATTCGTCGCCCACAAAACGAATGATGATGTCGTCATCAAAACCGTCGACATCCAAATTCGAAACATCGGTGTCAAGCAAGTCGGCAATCGCGCCGGAGAGGACACCCTGGGCGTTCCCCGCGAGATTCGAAAAATCCAGGTTGACCGTTTCATTGGTTTCCGAATTCGTGACGTCCACGGAGGTCACGATTCCGACGTTTGATTGAACGAAGAACTCCGGCGGCGCGGTGAAGATCTGCGTTTCAAAGAGCACCGGTTCCAGGTTGTCGGGAACCGTCATAAAGGTTTCCTGCGTCGTTCCCGGGTCGGTCGTGATTCCGGCCAACAAATCGGCAAAAAACGTAAACGTTCCAATTCGCTCCGGACCGAAGCGCAGGTCCGTGGTGTTGGCTTCCAGGAAAAAGTCCTGGTTTTGTTGAACGACGATTTGGCCCGAACTGTCCGGCATGATCTCGTCGTCGTTCAGATCACGAGCGGTCAAACTCAGTTCAACGAGTTCGTCCATCGCCTCACCACGCCGCAGTGCGTTGAGCACCATCAGGGCGTCCAGCGGCGTTGTCGAACCGTCCGCATTGACGTCGGTGAACATTTGGTCGTCGTCGCCGTCACCGATGCGACCGACACCCGATTCGCCGTTGGCCGCCAGGCTGTCGCGTCGGATCTGATTAATCACGGCCAACGCATCCGACGGCGTGATGCTCAGGCTGTCGTTGACGTCGTAGCGGTTCCAATAATTGTGATGCTCGACAAGGTCACCCAGGTCGCCGGCCAGCAATTGTCGGCGTTCCAGACTTTCACCGCCCAGCCGACGCTTGCGACTGCCGCCGCTGGACCGCTTGGTTCCGTCGCTTGCGGGGCGGCGTGACGATCCGGCAGTGGATGGGGACCCGGATCGACGCAGGAGATGACGCAATTTTTTCATCGGGCTCTCGAAACGATGTTCGGTTCGTTGAGAAGGACGTGGTGAGCGGGAAGACGCGGACGACAAGCGAAACCACCTGCAATCTGCACCGATCGGCGGCGATTGGACATGCCGGACGGGGATCGGACGAATTGCAGGGGAATCCGCAAGCTCGGAATAGCTCGCCTATCTTATCTGCCTGCCCTGGTTTATCAACAATTCAAAATCGGACACGCAGAAGGGCCGGGCCGTCCAAGCGTTAGACTCGTAACAAATGACGAAGTTCCGCCGTTTTCGGGTTCCCGTACCCTCCCAAAAGGGTCCTGCTGCGGTTCATTGTGGGCTACCGAAGTCGCCGGATCGGCACCGATCCAAAACAACTCTTTCCACGCCCCGGAGAATGGGGCTGCTAAAGGAGGAATTCCTTCCCCCCAAGCGTCTCCGGTTGATCCGTTTCATCGGCGCCAAGCGACGCCTCACTTGGGGATGCGGCTCGATAATCGTCAAACTCGGCCCACGCCGCATCGACAAGCGGCCCAATGAATTTTGCCGCCTCGTGGGAACCTTCGTCATCGCTGGACCCCGCCCCGGCGGCAAGCCATTCACCCTCGGCGCGTCTTCCCCAGCCCGCATCGAAGCCCAAACTTGCTTCGGGACCCAAGCTAGCATCGAGACCCAGACCCGCGTCAAGCGGCACACAAACGTCCAGTGCACCCGGCAAAGTCGCCGTCGGCTGAAGGGCATCGATGGGAACAAATGCCAATTCCGCCGTCGAAACGTCGAATCGAAACGCTTCGCCCTCACCGCCGCCCGAACCACCCGACAGCCGCCGCCGGTATTCGTTCAAAACCAACAGGGCATCCAGCGGTGAAACCGTGCCGTTGTTGTCGACGTCGACATCAAATCCGTCGAATTCGCGTTCCAGAATTCGCGAGCCACCGCCGCGGCGAATTTCGTTCAAGACAAGCAGGGCATCGCGTGGCGAGACGCCATTTTCGCCATCCACATCGTAGCCATCCAGACCATTGTGCCACGGCGAATCGCCGCGAGTCGCCGCGATGCCTTCGACGGCCCCATTTCCGTTGCCGGCCCCGTTGCCATCAATCGTGATTTGGGTGACCGACGAAAAATCATGAATCGAATTTTCGGCCAGCAATTCGACGTTGTAGGTTCCCGGCGGCAGGTCGTCCAAGCGGAACACGCCGCCGCTCGATGACATGGTTTCGGCTGGATAGACACCGCGAATTTGAACAATTTCGACGCCGGTACCCGCATGACCGAACACGCGGATTTGTGCGATATCGCCGGTGGGATTATCCAGCGTGATCGTTTCCCGGTCGCCGGCTCGCATTTCCCCACTGGTCACCCGCCGCAAAAAATTGCCGTCCGCGTCGTAGGCTTCGGCGCGGCCGTAAGCTTGGCTGGTGCCCGCTTGCAGATCGATTTCAATGCTCGCGAAGGTCTTTTCCGGCCGCGCGATCAACGCCGCGCGGCTGCGCCAGGTCGTTTCCCAAGCGCTCGATTGGGCGTTGAAGCCGGCGATCCGATTTTCACCGCTCAGCCCCGGTTGGATCCCCGCGCGATCGTCGTGAACGATGCCGACGACGGACAATTGAAAATCATTGACGCCGGTCTGGGGCAGAAAACCCGGGGTCAATTCGGTGGGATCCACGACGGATGATTCGAGCGTTTCGCCACCGCCATCGATCAAACGAACGCGGACATTTTCCAAGCTTGATTCGCCCGCATCCAACACACCGTTGTCGTTTTCGTCCAAATACGTAAATCGCGTTCGTTCGGGTTGAGACGTGATCACGCCTCCGCCGCCGGCAACCATGTCCGCGGTGACAACCTGGCTGGTCACGCCGCTGGTCAAATCGATCGCGCGAATTTCGATTTGCGTGGGATTGCCCGGTAGATTCACGCTGGATTGAAACGATGCCGTGGCGGTTTCGGGCGTGGCAAACGTGGTCCAAGCCCCATCGTCGATCCGGTACTGCAAGGCATCGATTTGATTCAGCGTGATATCGCTTTGCGGGCCCGAAGAATTGACGTTTCGCAGTGGCACGGCCGACGCATCGCCACGAATCTCCAGCATCCCGCTGTCGGAATCGAAGTAGCCATCGACATTGAGCGAAAGTGGCACGTCCAGCACATCAAAAATGCCGTCGCCATCACTGTCTCGCCAACCCACCATCGCAAACGTCGACGCGGGACTCTGCAGTGACGTAAACGCTTCCTGAACGGACTGCCCGGCCCGCATGATGCTGGTTTCTTGGACGAACCCGGGTGTCGGGTTGTCCGAAGCGTTTAAATTCTGGGCGTTGTAATAGCCGCGTTGATCGACGAAGGAACCACCGCCGGGGTATTCGTCGCGCGCCCAAAAAATGTGTCCCATTTCGTGCGCGACCGTGGAAGCCGGCCGTGCCGAGGGCAACACCATGAACAAGCCGCCGGGGAACGCAAACGCGCTGCCAAACGACCCGCCGGGCGCGAATTGCCCCGTCGGATCATCGGACGAATCGACCACAACAATCGTGAACGACCAGTCCGCTTCCAGGGCCTCGCGCTGGTCGTGATTGAAGGCAAACACCTGGTCTTCGAAGGCCAAGTTGGGGTTGTATCCCTGGTCCTCCAAAAACGGGCCAAAGTACCGACCAAATTCATTGCTGGTGCGATCGATGGGCTCGTATCCGGTTTGAACCGGGTTGTCCGCAAACGTCCGGTCCACCACGAATTCCAATTCGTGAACCGTATCCAGTTCGTCGAGTGCCTGGGCCCACCAATTGACGCCTTCGACGATTTTTCCCATGACCGCATCGATTTCGCCCGGTGCCCAATCCTGTGTCTCCGTGTCAATCGAGCCATCGCTATCGAAAAACACCGGCGTCACCGCGACGCGTCCGAGCAAGAATTCGCCGGTATCGCGAAACGTGGTTCCCAACGGCAAATCGCCCGCCATCAAACGCCGCGCATCCAGTCGCTCGCTCAGCAAACGGCGACGCAGGCTTCGGGGCTGAGCGGCGTGTCGAAAATTTGCTGGCTTCCGAAACAAGGGAAAACCTCTCGAGACAATGGAACGGTGACGGGGTGGGCGAAGCAGCGCCAATGAAAAGGGGAATCGCGATTTGGTCGCTACCCGAGCCACCATTTTCACGGCCAATATCGCCAAATTCCAACTTTAAGACGCTCAAAGCGGCGAATTTGTTGCTCCCAAAATCCTCAAAACGCGCCCCGGACGTCCAATCCGCGGGCCATGGCTCTGGGCAAAAATAACGCCCGACCTCTATTAATCTGGCCCGGGCTCTAGGGAAATGGCCCATTTTCAATCCACCCAAACCTCCGGCGTCATTTTTTTGGCGTTTGCGAGGGCGACCGCGAACCGAGACCACGCCATGAGTGACGCTTCCTCCCCAACCGTCGAAATCTTCTCCGAAGAAATTGTCTTGACCCCCAATTCCGGTTGGCGAATGCTCGGCGTTCTCGCCTTCAGCCTGTTCGCGTTGCCCTTTGGCTTCATCATCGCGGGCAGCATCGGCGGCACGCTCGGCGGCCTGTTGATCGTGGTGGCGATCATCGCCACCATGGCCGTCTTGCTTGCCGCCTGCGGCTTCATGGCCATCCAGCCCAACCAGGCCCGAGTGCTGTTGCTCTTTGGCGACTACAAGGGCTCGGTCCGCGAAAGCGGCTTCTACTGGGTCAATCCCTTCTACAGCAAAAAGAAGGTCAGCCTGCGGGTGCGGAACTTTGAAACGGGGTCGTCGATGGCCCCGGAAGAAAAGGATCCCAACACCGGTCGTGTCATCAAGCCACGCGGCCGCACCACGGGCAAGACCAGCAAAGTGAACGACCGCGACGGCAACCCAATCGAAATTTCCGCCGTTGTCGTGTGGAAGGTCACCGACACCGCCGAAGCCCTATTCAATGTCGATGATTATGAGGATTTCGTTGCCGTGCAAAGCGAATCGGCGCTGCGAAACTTGGCGATGCGATATCCCTACGACAGCAGCGATTCGGAAACATCATTGCGGGGCGATACCAAGACGATTGCCACCCGCTTGCAAGAGGACATTCAGGCGCGAGTCGGCAACGCGGGCGTGACGATTTTGGAATCCCAAATCAGCCACCTAGCGTATGCACCGGAGATCGCGGCGGCGATGTTGCAGCGTCAACAGGCCGGCGCCGTGGTGGCCGCGCGAACCCGCATTGTCGACGGCGCCGTTGGCATGGTCGACATGGCGTTGGAACACCTCAAACGCGACAACATCGTCGAACTCACCGACGAACAACGCGCCACCCTGGTATCCAATTTATTGGTCGTGCTCTGCAGCGACCGCCACACGCAACCGGTCGTGCAAGCCGGTTCGTAAAAATCGTACTGAGCAAAGCGGTACTCGTACTCATTCTCGTACTCGTACTCAGCGAAGCGGTACTCGTACTCGTACTCAGCAAAGCGGTACTCGATTCGTACTCGAGAGTTCTATCCAGCTGCCTAGAGCGTCCCATCGAGCATCGAGATTCGTCGCGAGTACGAGTACGAGTACGAGTACGAGTAGGAGTAGGAGTACGAGTACGAGTACGAGTACGAGTTAGAAACACGAACGCGAGTCATTATTTTCTCGCACATCATCAAAAAGCGGGCGGGGGTACAGTCTTTAATGCCTCACCGAACACTCCGCCCCGATCCGCTTTCCGTTGATGAACCCATGAAAAACTATTTTCCAATCCTCTCGCGATCCTTGCTCATTCTCTCGATCGCCCTCTCCTTGGCGACGAATTTCGCCGTCGCCAACGAAGACAGCGAAAAACCCGCCTCGGGTTCCCAAGACAACAAGCGGGAACAGCTCGAAAAGATTCGCCTCGCGCTGATCGAATTCGCGGGCCAAGACGGCAAAAACCGCCTGACCGCACAGCAAATCGTCACCCAGAACAGACTGTGGGGCAAACAAGAACAGGAACCGATTGAGCGACTGCAGTCGATCCAAACCAAAGACAAACATTCGTATCAATCGTTTGCGGATTTCGCCGCGGATCTTGAAGCGGTCGCGGCATCCTCGCTTTCCGACGAAGCGAAAGCGGAATTGTTTATCGGAGCCATTCCGGAGGCGTTGAAATTCGCCTCCGGCTCAAACAATCTTCTTCGCTCCAGCCGACGCGGTGTTGGGTTTATGTCTCGGTCGGCCGGCGTAATGGGAACTCTGCTTAGAAATGCCGAAACTTTTCAAGATGCGTTCTTGGACAAGTATCGCGAATTGATTTCGAAGCGTGAAATCGGCGAACCAGATTTGATCATCATCTCGAAAAACGAAGGCCTCGCGGTCGAATTGATCGACAAGATGATCCGCTATGCAAAGCATGAAGACACGCCGGAATTTGAACAGTTGGTCACCCTGCATTTGCTCGCCTGGACGCACGGACGCCTGCGCGAACAGATCGAGGCAGCCGATCGCCCATCGACGGAAATAAGCGCACCAGCGAAGAAGTACCTCTCATTCGCCCAGCGCATCATCAGTCGCAGTGACAAGAACGGCGACGGCAAACTATCGGCGTCGGAGTGGAGCGAGATGTTGATGAGCCCCGCGAAGGCCGACACGAATGCCGACGGAATTGTCACCGTGGAGGAATACGCTGTCTTCCTCCAGAACAACGACCTCAAATGATTTAACAAGGAAGCCCTAGAAGTCTGAAATCACTTCTCTTCCATTCGGCGTAACCAATGCCCGAAACAGGTCGGGGTCGATGCCGTTGGTGATGAACTTGATGGCTCCGTCGGCCAACATCACGTGGAAGCCGCCCGGGTGCGTGTCGCCGGTGCCCACCAGCGGATTTTGCAGGTCGACTTTCCAGTCGGCCGGCTTGGTCCACGGCACCGCGTTTTCGCGTGAGGTTTCGACAACCAAAACCGTGTTGGCGGTGCCGTCGAGGATGTCGCGGAAACGCGGCGATTTCGCCGGATCGGCATAGAGCGTTTCCGGGCCTGTAATCAATTGAAACACCGTGTATCCCGGTTGCAACGGCGCACTGGGGTCCATGTAAACATCGGGCATTTTGTCGAGCAGTTTCAAATTGTGCTCGCTGTCCCAGGGTTCATCCAAATGAAATTGTTCATAGAGTTCTTGCTGTTCAATGAACGGCAAAATCGCCACTCGCCATGACAACAATGGCTTGGCGTCCGCCGTGGTGGATGCGGCGGCGGGGAATTTTCGATAGGCGTCGTGATAGTTGTGCATCGCCAATCCAATTTGCCTCAGACTGTTCGACGCGGTCACCCGCCGTGCCGCTTCGCGCGCCGCTTGCACGGCCGGTAACAGCAATCCGACCAACACGCCGGTGGTCATCATGGTCGTTGGTTCAATTTCGGGACCGCGAAACAATCGCCCCTCGCGACGCAACCGCAAGAGTGGCTTCACTTCGCCGGTCACGCGATCAAAGTACTTTCGCCACGCGTCGTTGATCTTGCTGGGCTCGTTGAATTGCTGTTTCGCCATGGCCAACAATTGACTGGTGCCGTCGTCCACCGCGCGAGTGAGCACGTCTTCGATCTTTTCGGCCGCTTCATCGCTTTTGGCACGCAGCGTCCAATCGCCATAACTGAACAGGTCCATCGAGTCGGCGTCGACGCTTGTCCAAACGGCGTCGACTTCGTTTATCAGCGGCGGGACCTCGGCCAGAAACGGCGGAATGTTTTGGACACTTTGAGCAATCGCCATCGCGGCAAGTGGCTGCACGGGTTCAAAGTCCAGAAGCACTTGCAAGTCGCCGCGCATCGGAACCGTCGCGGCGATCTCGGCAAGCTTTCCGCTGCCGCCATCGGACGCTTCGAACACGCTGGGCAGGTACCGTTCGGAACCCAGAAACCACAAGCGTTTGGACGCCGCATGAATGACCATGGACGGTTCACCGGCCAAGCTGAAACATCGCCGGTCGGCAACATCGACGGGGCTGTCCATGTTCACCAAACCGGGTTTGATTTGGTCCAACGACACATCTTCGTTGAACGCGACGACCAGCGCCAGGTCCGGCGGACCGCCACCGGCGGGCATGGGCATGACCAAGCGCACAAAGCCGACTTGGCCGGGTAGCAAACCGACATTTTCTTCGCACCAAGCGTCCATGACTTCCGTCGGCGCGAAGCGAGCCATGGGTTTGGCAAGGATGCGAGCGGGTCGGAGATCCGCCATCAGTAAAGCGTTCGCGGGCAGGAACCGAGTCGACACCATTTTCGGCGAATTTGCCGTCTCTTGCCCGATCGCCGACGATCCGAACAAGCACAGGGCGACAACGGCAAGCCATCGAGCGGTCATTTTTTTGAAGATAAAAGGGCGGACTTTCGCCGGCGACAACGCGTTGTCTTCGGTGGATTTCGTGGGCACGTTCATTTACCTCGGGAATGTTTCCATGAGTCGGGCAGGCGTCAACGTTTCCGTAGCATATCACCCCCGTGACCGTGGGGGTTCGAACGGGTCAGCGGGTCCAAGTCATTTAGCGGGTTCCAGACCGCCACGATCGGGTTTGACCTTGGTGGAAGCCCTGGTTGTGGTCGTCATCCTGGGGATCCTCGCGGGCTTACTTCTGCCTTCCGTGGTAACCACTCGAGGTGCTTCGCGGCGGAGTCAGTGCGCGGTCAACACCAAGAACCTCGTGCTGGCGGTCGTGCAGTACGATTTGCAGCACGAACGTTTGCCGCCCCACATCGCGTCCTATGGTCGCTATCAACCGGAATCGGCGGTGGATGACGGGTTTGGAATCTTTGACCGGCCGCACGAAAAAATCGGTTCGTGGCCCGTCGCGTTGTTGCCTTGGCTGGACGCACAGCCGACCTACGAACATTGGACGGAATCCAGATACTCAATCTTGATGAAGGACCCGGAAGACGGCCTGGATAAATTTCATGTCATGGCCAGTCCGAATTTACACAATTTTTATTGTCCGCAGGATCCTGCGATCCAGTCGCGAGGAAACAACAGCTACATCGCGAATACGGGTTTTGCGTTTCCCGCGACAATGGACCCGGCAAGCACACGCACCGTCGTCACGCCAAATGGAAGCAGCGTGGAGCTTGATTTGGCGGCCAGCTACGCCACGCCTTTTGGAGTCTTGGGGACCGAGTATGTGTCAACGGACCGGTACGGACATGCGATTCCGAAGCCAACGGGCGTTCGCATGGATGATTTCAAGGACGGCGTGGGCTTCACGGCGTTGATCTCCGAAAACATTCAAGCCACATCCTGGCATCAAGTCGGCTTCATGCGACCGCGAGATTATCTTTCCAAGCCAGGAATGCAGCCGCGTTACGATCGGCATGCGAGATTTGTCAACGGCATGGTTTGGCACGATGCGGAATCGACCCAGCCCGTTCACGCGATCAACGGAACGTTTAAAGAGAGGGGCAGGGCAGGGCAGTCCGACTTGGAATCGCTACGTTTGACCGCCGCGAGCGCCGCCGACCTGGCACGCCCGTCGTCCATGCACGTCGACGGAGTGAACGTCGGTTTCGCCGACGGATCAACGCGTTTCATTTTGGATTCGATCGACACCAAGCTTTGGTGGTCCGCCCTAACGCC
>JBCCRW010000142.1:0-12914 GCA_039201055.1 Planctomycetota bacterium
GCCGCCCATCTTGGGAATTTTGGCGACCATTCGCATGCTGGCGGTCAATTCTTCCATTTGCAGCCATGGCTGCATCCACACCTTGGCGGCGTAGCTGCCCGGTTCGCCGGGCACCTCGGTGACCTCCACGCGGGCTTCCTTTAGCGGATACTTCGCACGTTGCTTGGCGTCTGGGTTGGGGTCTGCGGAAACATAATTGTGAATCCAGCGATCCAGCCACTTTTCACAATCGGCCGCTTCCATTGCCCCCCCGATCTTATCGCGAGCGATGACTTTCAAGAAGTGCGAGAAACGACTCATCGCCATGATGTAGGGTAAGCGAGCGCTAATCTTGGCGTTGGCGGTGGCCTCGGGCCGATCATACTCCTTGGGCTTCTGGCACGTTTGGGCGCCAAAAAAGACTGAGTAATCGGTGTTTTTGAAGTGACACAGCGGCAGAAAGCCCAGGTCGCTCAATTCCTTTTCACGGCGGTCGGTGATGGCCACTTCCGTCGGGCACTTCAGATCCAAATCACCATCATCGGCGCGGAAGACGTATGTCGGCAGATCATGCACCTTGCCGCCGTTTTCGACACCGCGGATCGAGGTGCAAAAGCCAGTTTTGGCAAACGAGTCGGTCAACTTGGCGCCCATCACATAGGCGGTGTTCATCCAGCAGAATTCATTGTGATTGACCGAGACGGATTCGCCCTGGTCGCTGGTGGTGACTTCCTCAAAGCTGAATTCTTCGACCGGCTTGGTGTTGGCACCGTAGGGCAAGCGAGACAAAGTCCGTGGCGCCGTCAAAGTGCAGAAGCGACTGTCCTCGCTCTCACGAAAGCTTTTCCATTTGGTGTATTCGACCGAGTCAAAAATCTTTGCCAGGTCACGCGGTTTGGAAAGTTCCGTCCAATCGTCGAAGCCGAACAGTTGTGGATCGGCGGCCGAGATAAACGGACAAAACGACGAAGCGGCGACACCGCTGATCTTGCTCAGCAGATCGATGTCTTCGGGGTGATTGGTGAATTGATAGTCCCCGATCAGGGCGCCGTACGGTGCCCCGCCGGGCATGCCGAACTCGTCTTCGTAGATCTTCTTGAACAGTGTGCTTTGATCGAACTCGGCGGCCCGATCCATGTCCTTCTTGACTTCCTTCTTGGTGCAATTGAGCACACGGATTTTTAGGTCGGTGCCGGTCTCGCTGCTGAAGACCAAATGCTTCAGTCCCCGCCAACTGCCTTCGAGTTGTTGGAACTTTTCATGGTGCATGATGGCGGCGAGCTGCTTGCTCATCTTGGCATCGATACCGGCGATGGCCGCATCGATGGACCGCATCACGTCTTTGTCGTAGGTGACCGTCCCGGCGAGGGCTTCGGCGGTCAGCGTTTTCAGCAAATCTTCGGCGCGGGAACGCTCGGTTTGCTTGGTGGCCGAAATGGCCTGTTCCAGGATGCTGCTGGTGGCCTCGGCCTGGCCGGCCGCCTGATTTTCACTTGCTGCTTCACCGGCGCTCATCTTGTTTTCTCCACTTCGGCGGTAGGGTTGGCGATGATTGGGTTGGACGCTTGGCAAATCGCCAAGCCGAGGAATGCGAAAGGTACTCTTGAAGAACGCGTGGGATCACTCGCTGGTCGAGCCCCCATCACCAACGCCCAATTCACTGCCCAGCTCTTTGAGTTTTTCGGTATTGGAAAGCACCTGATCGAGGACGTTTTCCAGGTCGTCACTGCGGTCGATTTTTGATGCCAGATCGCGCAGTCGGTTGCGGGTTTCCATCAGCTTGCGAAGCGGTTCGACCTTCTCGACGACCTTGGCCGGTTCAAAGTCGTCCATCGATTCGAATTGTAGATTGACCGACATTTCGCTGCCGTCGCCGGCAAGCGTGTTTTCGACTCGCATGTTCAAGCCGGGCGTCATCTTGGCCAGCACTTGATCGAAGTTGTCGCGATCGATTTCGATAAATTTGCGTTCCTTCAGGCTCTTCAGTTCCCCGGTCGGGTCGCCGGAGAAGTCGCCCATCACGCCGACGACAAAAGGCAATTCTTTTTCTTCGACGGCACCCTCGGTTTCCACCTCATAGGTGATATGCACACGGGGTTTTCGAACACGACTCAGCTTCTGTTGTTGGCTCTCGGACATGATTCGAACTCCGCAATTAATAAATCTTAAGGTCAGTTAAACGTTGTTTTAGCCGCTGGTGTCGCGCAAAACAACGATATCGAAGAAAAAAGGTGGGGCTTCAGCGGCTCGATGGAAGCATTTTGGGTCGCGTACTCAATAACTCAATCATCCTCGGGTAACTGAACGCCCGTTCGCTCGGCCAATCGTTCCAGCACGCTGCTGTCGTTGATGAGCTCGCGAAGGAGGTCGGGAAGTTCCATGTTTCCGAAACGCAGTGTTTGATCCACCATATAGCTAAGCGGTGAATGCGGTTCGGTTTTGCGAAAATAGTTGCTGACTTTTTTCAAAACTTTGAACGCTTCTTCGCGCGAGCGGATCACGCCGTCGGCGGCGGATGCTTCGCGCGGCTTGGCACCGCCCGGTGCGCCGGCCGTGACGCCGGAACCATCGGCGGCTTCTTCGTCCTCGGAACCATCGGCGGACGTCTCATCGGCATCCAACATGCCTTCGGTCAGGACTCGAAAGGCTTTGCCGAAATCACTCAGCGTTGAGTCCAGCCGCGCAAACGACGGCGCGACCGGTTCGCCATCGACGTTGCCACAGCGCTCATCCAGCAGCTTGCCCAGTTGACGCAGTTTTTCCAGGGCCCCTTCGATGGCCGCTTGCCGCTGCCGCAGCGCATCGGTGGGGATGCCGGATGCGACCGCTTTCATCGACGCTTCGTCCCACTCGGTCGGTCGTTGGGCAAAGTAGGCTTGGAAGTCGTCCAGGTTGGGTGAGGGGTCGGCGGGCAAAATTGCCTGCAAACGAAGCGGCGCGATTAACGTGCCGGCGCCCTCGGAGCCGCCCAGTCCGCCCAGCCGCGAAACGGTTTGCAGGTATCCGTCCTCTTCGTCCATCGCCGGGTGCAGCTGGCGCCAAAATCGATCCACCAATTCACACGCAAACTCCAGTGCATCATGCAGTCCGTCGAAGCCGCCCAAATGCGTTTGCGCCTCGATCAACCACGTCGCCACCCACAGGTGCTTGGACTGGTTTGACAACACGTCGATGCATTCGCGTCGCAATTCGGCCCACTTGGCGGATTCCTGCGGGACGTTGTCCTCGTCCGCCTGCAGCAGCGCCTTTTCGGCCGCGTGGGACAGGTCGCGCAGGTCTTGAATTTTGTAATAGCGATCCGAATCGGCCTCCCGCAGATCGGGCCCGCCGGGTTGTTCCGGATCAATCGGTTGTAAGAGCGATTCCAGATCGAGAGAGACGTCGAGCGGCATGACGCGGGCCAGCTTGGGGAGTGGAACGAAGCAGCAACAGGCTACTTTAGCACCGGATCGTTGCCGCTCGCTTTGAGCAATTTCGCCATTTTTTCCAAGCTTTTGGCGTGCAATCGGCTCGCCCAACTCTTGCTGACGCCGATCCGCGCGGCGGCCTCGCTTAGCGTGAAGCCATCGAAATAGATCAAGCGGATCAGGCGTCGCCCGTCCAAGTCGAGCTGTTCGACGTGTTTGCGAAGCATGCCTTGCAGTTCGCGATCGGCGATCACCTTGGATGGCGAATCATGGCGGTCGACCGTGTTGCCGATCCGGTCCTCGCCATCTTCGTCGCCGCCGGTGGCCAGGTAGACCACGGCCAGTTGGCTGCTGGCACCGGCCAACCACGCGGCGTCGTCCTTGCGTTGTCCCGTTTCGGGATGATCCTCGTGCGCCTGTTCGATCACGTCGCCGGCGACGTCGCGAAACCGCTGGCGACGTAACCTCGCGCGGCTGGTCCACGACATCTTCGAAACGCCGTCGTAGATCGCTCCGCGAATCCGGTGATACGCAAAGGTCGTGAATTGGGTCTTGCCGGCGGGATCGAACCGCGATGCCGCCTCGGCCAAACCGACTTGTCCGTAGGCAATCAGGTCATCCAGATCCATGCGGATGGGCAGCGACCGATGCACGCTGAGCGCGATGCTGCGAACCAAGCCCTGGCCCTGGTCGATCAACTGGTTCTGGTCAATCGTCTCGTTTGGATCGTTCGCTTGCTTTGGATCGTTCGCTTGCTTTGGATCGTTCGCATGCTTTGGGTCACGCGCCAGTTCGGCATCTTCAACGCCTGGCTGTGGACGGCCAGCGGCACTTTCGACGGTTGGCTTGGTCGGATTCATGGGTCGCTGCGTGACCGGTTTGAGTTTTCGCCCGTGTGTTGTCCTCCAATTCCGTTTCCATCTTCATGCGGCACGGGTTCATGCGGCACGGGCACCACGATGCCCCGCAGCCGCTCGTGAAATCGCCGCAAGCGTCCTCGGCTGCGTGGGTCCCGCCACAAAGTCGAAGCGATATCGCGGCTCAATTTTGGCGGCAAAGCTTCACTTTGTTCCCCAAAAAGTTGCCACAGCATGCGATCGATCAAGTGTTCGCATTCGACGCGGTCCCACGAATCCCTGTTTCGCTGGCGTATCCAATCCGCCAAACCGGCTTCGATGGAATCGGTGTCCTCGGGCCGCCGCCGCACGGTTTCGGCCAGGATTTGCTGGAGCAGGTTCTGGCGTGTCGCGGCCGCGGGCGTGTCTGCTTGTGACGCGCCCGGGCTTGCTTTTGACGCACCCGCGTTTGTTGGTGACGCTGATTGGCCGAAACCATTCATGTTGGAAAACCGCGGGTGGGTGGTGAGGCGACAGATTTACATTTGTGAATAAACGAACATTCCGACAATGCCGGCGATCAGAATTCCGTTGAGCACCATCAGCACCTGGACGACGGCCTGCGAGCGTCGTTCCTCGGCCAACGCCTCGCGCCCCCATTCCAAATCCTCTTCCTGGCTCCGCATCTTAACGAACACGCTGGGCAAAAACGCTTGCAAATCCGGCGTCGGCCCGTTTGCGGCAAAATAACATCCCGCGAACAGCAGCGGTTCTTCCTGGGTCAAATCGGTGCCTTGGGGACGCACCAGATACGCGTTTTGGACCAAATCACGCAGCCTTGGTCGCAACTGCGATCGCACTCGACACAGCAATCGGTACAGCTGCCGGTTGCCGCGTTCGTCAATCGCGCCGCCACTGCGGAACAGGTGGTAGCACCAATCCTCGAACGCCCCGCAGGCGTGCGAGACCAGGGCCTTGAGTTGTCCTTCGCTGGCGGTGTTCCAAAGACCGAAGCCTTTGCCGAAACGCTGTGACGCGATGCGTTCGCTGCCGACGCGGCGGATCAATTCGCAAAACCCATTTTCCTCGTGCATGCCCGTGACCACGTGCGTGACGCCGCATCGCATCCGGATGGACGACCGGATCGTCGCCAAATCGTTGACCAACGCGACCTGCAATTGGCTGACCTGATCGCCGCGTGATTCGACCAATAGGCGAAACGGCGTGCTAACCAAAACGCCATTAATGGGGGCCAGCGGATCGCGGCGTTTTCGGATGCAGTGACACAGGTACGCCAGTCGCGCCGAGGCGCGCTGGACGGCGGCGGGGTCCATGCGTTGCACCGGAGCCGCGGTCGCGGGTGTCACCATGGCGGCGACCGGGCTGCCCGCACCGGGCATGTCGGGAATTTGAATCGTCGCGCCCATCGCCGGCGGTGTGACCGCCGGCACGGGGCTGAGCGGTGCTTGGCCCACCGGGAACGCGCCGGCGGGAGAAGTCGGCGGCGCCGGCGCGGTGGCCGCCGGTGTATCGCCCAAGACCATCGTTGTCGACAACGGCGCGCCGCCAGCGGGGGCAACCGCGGGGACCCCCGCGACGCTATCGCCGGCGGCGATGCACTGGGATAAACATGACGCGTCGGTGCACGAAATGTAGATCGCGTCGGGACCCGCCATCACGCGAATCGGCCCCCCGCCACCGGGCACCCGCACTGGCAAACTCGTTTCGATGCCCGCAAAAAACCGGTCGTTGTCATCGTCACCGGACAATCCCAAGACAAGGAAAATCGGGGTCGCGTTGGCCTCGATGCCCTGCTGGGTCATGGCTTCTTGAGCCGCATTCCAAACCGATTCGATTTCGGGAAAGGGCGACGGTTCGCCCTCCAGCCAAAGTTTAAGCGCGATGCCGACGACAATCGGAATCGCGATCGCCAACGCGATCAGATAAGGCAATTCGCCCCACAGGTATGGCTTCGATTGCGTCAGCCCCTGCATGCTGAGGATCACGATGGTCCAGATGACCAAAATGATCACCAGGCACAGGCCCAGGATCAGGGCCGCGCGAACCGGCAAGGACAAACCCAGCATCCGCCGCGGCGAACTGATGACTTGGCTGGGCAGCCTCGCGATCATCCGGAAGGGATAAAAGATCGCGTCGATGAAATTACGAAAAGCTTGCATGCCGCTACACCGCGTCGTCAGAAATCCAAAACATTCGATACGCCATAAACGCCGCCACGGCCATCGAAAGCACCGTGAAGATCAGCGAACCGATCATCAAATATTTGCCTTCAAGCGGCGGTGCCCCGGGAACCGGTCGCGGTTGATCGACCAGCGCCGGCCGGTCCTGGCCCAATTGCAGCGAAAGCGAGGTGCGGCCAATCCATTCTTCCATCGAATCGGGCAGGCCCAATTCCGCAAGGTAGCGACGGTGCTCGGTGTCCCGATAGATCCCGCGAAAACCCAGGATGCCGCAAATGTAAAAAACTTCCAGGGCATCCTTGTTGGCCAAGCCTGTTGCTTCGGCGGCGCGCTGGAAAAAAATATGAAACGCATCACGGCTTTTGAACAGCTGCACTTCCACCTTGTGCTCCTCCCACCATCGACTGCCTTCCCAAGGCGCCTGGTTAAACACTTCATCGACCCAGCCGGCGATCGCGTACTTCGCCAGTGGCCAATCACCACGATGGGCAAGTTGTGTTTCCGCACGATCGATATGGTCGCGGACCGTTCGCATGATGGTATCGGGCCGTGGGGCGCGCCCGGTTTCGATCTGCTCGAGGGCTTCGAGCACGACCAGAAAAATGGGATCGACGGCGCTGGAAAATTCGGGAGTCACAAAATCTTGGTGGCGCGAAACGGACGCTAAGTGCCGGGCGGAACGGCAAACAGGCTAAACTTTAATTCACCGGCGATGTCGTCGGCCCGGATGATCAACGATTTTTGATTCTCCAGTTCATTCAAATTGGTGATCAGGGATTCCTGAAATCGCATCGCCAGCGTCGGTTGTTCGCTGTCGGACAAGTCTTGCCACGCCGTGCCTTCGCGACGCAGCCGATAGAAGAGCCAGCGGCCTGATTTGGGCAACGCGCGATCCCGCTCGGTCTCTTCCAACTGCTTTTCCAGCCCCGGCACGCTGAATTTGAAAATGAAATCGATGCGTTCGCGGCTTCCCAACTTCCAATCCAAGCGGCCCGGTTGAAGCAGTTCGCGACATTGCGATTCGGCCATCTGCATGTGTTCGACGCCGATGTACCACTTCCAATCGCCGGTCAACCATTGCGGGTCCAGCGAGACCTCCATGCCCCGGCCGGCACCGATGAAATCGCGACGTTCATAGCGATATTCGTCGACCTCGCTGATCAATCGCCGGATTTCCTCCCGCGCCCAATAAAAGATCTCTCGCAAGTTTTCGTGGTCGTATGTCGGGATTTCGCCCGGTCGCCGTTCGGGTTGGAACAACGACAGCGATCCGACGATGCGGCATAGTTCAATGTAGGCGACCAGGGGGTGCAATCCACTGGCAAAGGCCAGCGGTCGCAGCGTCGCGAAGGCCCCGTTGAGCGCGCTGAGCATCAGCACGCGTTTTAAATCACCCGCCTCCGGTGCAATGTCAAGAATACGCCGGCTGACCACCTGGGCACTTACCAATTCCAGTTTTTGCCCCAGGATGTCATACGCCGCGCGAACGTAGTCGCGAGCCAGTTCCGGCCAGGCGTCACAGGCCAGCACCGGCGGGATAAAACTGGGATCGATGCAGGGTGCCGATTCGCTCGCCCCGCTGCGGCGAATCCGCGCGATGGGCAAGGTTTCAAAACCGGCAGTGTTTTCGTGCCCCAACATCAAACGAATGTTCAGGACACGGTGGGGGACTTCCTGGTCATTGCCGCCATCGTTTTCGTCCGCCACCGTGCGGGTTTGCGATACAAAGCGATTGTCGTCGCCTGGGGCGCCCAAGTTGGAACGGCCCAGGCCCAATTTCGGGACCGCAAGCAGCACGTCGATGACCTCGTCCTGGTCCAGTGCCGCGGACAGATCGCGGCTGGCGGCCGAGGGTGACTGGCTGACCTGGACGCGATCGGGTTCGTCGCCGGGGTCGATCGAAACCAGCGTGCCGTCCCGCATCCTCGCCTCGCAACGGCTCAATTCGAATTGACCGTTGGCAATCGCCTCCTGGCTGAATTCGATCCGCCGCAATCCGTAACAATAACCATGGTCCAGCGACACATTCATCGCGGCGGCTTCGGCCAGGTGCCGTTCCATCGACTGCAGGTGATGCGGGCGAAGGAACATGCCTTCGCGCCAGGCGACGGCTTCGTGGTTCATGGCGGCAACCTTGGCAAAGTACGGACGCGGCGCCGGGAATGACGAACGCGTGGACGGTTTCCGGTGGACGGATTGGACCCACTGGAGCTGTTAAACCCACAGGACCCGTTAGACCCAAAAGACCCATTGGCCACCCGCGAACGTCGCTGTTTCTCCCGTGTCGACCAGAACAACTTACTCCCCCCCCAGGGTGCTGTTAAGGCTATACTCGCGCCGCGCCCATTCTCAGGCGGGCCGCGACGACCGATTGGCCGCAGGACCCCGCCGTTCTGGAATTCGTGATGTCAAGCCAAAGTTATCAACACTCTGCATCCTGGCGCGGCGGCGCGGCGGGTAAATCGACCCACCGGAACTTGAAGCGATGGTTCTTCACGCTGTTGGCCGCCGCGCTGATCGCGTGGATGCTGTGGTTCTTTCTGCATCCTCGGTCCGACCAGCGAACCCACGTTTATTTTGTGCACCCGGGCGCCTACAAGCTCAGTTCGGTGACGCCGCTGATGTACCACGCCGGCGTGCTTCCGCATTTGCGAAACACTTGGGGTGACGATTTGCAGGTGACCGATTTTGATCGCGGGCTGCGGGAATTGGTCGAAAAGGAAGACCAGCTAAGGCAGGACCTGGCCGACCCCGACGACGCCGTTGTCATGATTGTCCGCGGATATGTCGTGCCGGGACCTGATGGGACCGCGATGCTGGCCGACAGCGATTTGCCGGGACTGGGCGATCCCCTGGAAATCGGATCGGAAACGACACCGTCCAAGCCCGCCAACTTCAGCCCGCCCGACGCCAAGCAGGGTTTGATTCCGATTCGCCAGTTGCTGCAATCGATCAGCGGAACGCCGGACGATTCGACATCGGCGGCAACTCGTTTTTTGATTTTGGATCCCGAACCGTTGGCGGCATATCGATCGGTCGAGGCGGCCGACACGGCGCTGGCGGATTTGTTGGCACAAATCAAAAGCCTTCCGGCCACGGCCGCGCCGCTGTGGGTGTTGGTGACCCGCGGTGCGAATCAATCGCCCGGCTGGGACCCGGTGCGGCGCCTGCCCAATACGTCGTTGGTTTTGGCACAGGCGTTCATGCACCCGGCAGACAGCGATGGCGATGAAAAGTTGAGCGTCGGTGAGGTGGCACGGTTTGTGATCGCGGCGCTCCGCGAAACCGGTCGCGACAACCTGCAACCGATGCTGCTGCGGGCCAACATGGGTCCGGTCGACGACACCAATCAAGGTTGGCAGCAGGCCGACCAAGCGTGGCTGCGGCATTTGCCACCGCTACCGCCGGACAATGACGATGACAAGGACGCGGATGCGAACGGCGACGCGGATGCTGAAAAGGATGGCGACGCGGACAAAGACAGCGACGATAAGGATGGCGATGCTGACACGGATGGCGAATCCGGATCCGCCGCCGAAAACCAAGACAACTCCGATGACGCCGCACCGGCAGCCGGCAATGAATCCACCGCCGACGAAGACTCCGGTGCAAGCGAAAGCATAAATTCAATCGATGGCTCAGGTGCAAGTGGAGGTTCTGCACCGGTACGCAAGCCGCCCGCCGAAACCGATTCGCTGTGGGTGATTCGTGATCGTTATGAATCCTTTCGCGGCATGATGTCCGGCAGCGCGTGGCAATCCCCCGATGCCCTTGTCCCCAGCGCGATTTCGCCGGTGACCTGGCGCGCGATCGTTCGCCAAGCTTTGCACGCCGAACTGGCCACCGATCCCAGCGATGGCAATGCCGATTCGACGGACGACTTTCGTCGGCTGTCGCGGCTATCGGCCGCTTCGCTGCAGCCGGGGATGGCCGCGGAATTTGGCAACCAACGAATCCAGGAACTCGTCCAAAACTGGCAAGCCGTCGTCCAGCGCCGGCGAGGCGAGCGAATCGACCGCCGCGTCGCACAGGCCGACCGTTTGCAGCATCGTTTGGCCGTCGGTGAATCCGTGCTGGAGTCCGTCATCGCCTACAACGACCAGCGTATCTTGATCGGCGAAAGCTCCATCACCGGGGGCGGCAATTTGCCCGCACAGTTGCGACGTGGTTACACGCTGCTGGACAATAAAGCCGAAACGGATCAATTGGTTGCCGCGGCCGACGCCATCGAACGTGCGGTCGGCGACATCCGTGGCGAAGTCGACGCCTTGCTGGGCCAACTGGACACCGAATCCAACCGCGTCAACGATCGCAACGCGTGGCAGACGATCG
This sequence comes from Planctomycetota bacterium, assembly GCA_039201055.1. Lineage (GTDB taxonomy): Bacteria > Planctomycetota > Planctomycetia > Pirellulales > Pirellulaceae > Rubripirellula. The sequence continues at coordinate 10,756 of JBCCRW010000142.1, forward strand.
CCCGCATGAACGCCCTGCTCCGCTCGCCGCTACCCAACGCGAAACAACGCCGGCAATTATCCCAGTGGCTGCGGGAAATTCAAACTCCGCCGACGCTAATCAATACTCAGGCGATCGCGGATGCGGCCGCAAGCGCCGGCAATCCCGATTCCCGTAGCCAATCCGCCATTGCGCCGACGTATCGCCAGCGACTTGGTGGCGGGCGTTTGGCCGAAGTCCGAAACCGGCATGCGATCGTGGCCCTGCCCGTGGTCCGCCAGCCGGAGTATCGCTTGGCCGCCCGCGGTGGTGGGCAGTTACAAAACAGCCGCTTTGTCATGAAGCAGGCCGATGCCAGCGTCGAATTTCGCTTGAATCCGGCATTGTCGGATCCCTGCGTTGTGGAATTGAGCTGCGTCGATGACGCAGCGCCCACCGCGGATGTGCGATTCGAATGGGCGGTGTCGGATTCCGGGCGTTTTGAGCCACTGTCGCAAACCCGGCGGATCGAATTGGCGTCGGGCAAAACGGGCTTGGTGACGATGAAAATGATCACCCAGAAACTTTCGGCCGGTGCCTCCCCCATCCCGCTGACGTTTAACGTGCGTGTTCGCCAGGAATCGACATCGTCGGTCGAAAAACGTTTGTTTTTGTCGGTTCAGCCGCCGCGGCCACGCGAGATTCGGTTGTTGGTACACGCGAAGGGGATGAGCCACAAGGAAACCTTGGGAGGCGGCCAGTTCCCGGGAAGGCTCAGTGGCGGTGATTCGCTGGGTGATGGCATTTGGTTGTTCACTTTCGCGGGGCGACAAACCGAATTTCAGCTTTCGCTGGTTTCGACCGATGGCGGGGCCGATCAGGTCCGCGCGTGGTTGGTGAAACTGCCCAAGCCGACGTTTGGCCAAAAAGAGTTGCTGGATCTGCCGCAGGAGCCCGAGGCGGTGCACCCGCTGGTTTACGCGGGGCGGATCGACGCATTGCACAGCAATCTGTTCGAATCCGATGGTCAGGTGCGACGTTTTCGTGACGGCCGGTTGCGGGGCGCCGACGTCATCAAGGGGCCGATCGATTTGAAATTGCCCGGTGGGATGCAACCGTCGCCATTGAATTGGAAGAAACCGGATCCTGCACCGGAGTCGGGTGCGGCGGCGCCGGCAAGCCCGCCGCCCCCGCCGGGTGGCGCGGGTGAAACATCCGGCGACGAAGCGGGCGGCGGTGGCATGGAGATCGATCACGGGCTGGCGCTCGTGCTGCGTCCGCTTCGCCAATCCGGCCCCGATTCGGCAAACCTCCGGCCCGATCCGACACGCGGCGACCAGGTGATTTGGATGATGCCGCGGCCGCGACAACCGGAGACTTACTTGGAACCTATTTTGCGCTACGACTTGGACCGATCGGATTCGAGCAATCCCGAAATCAAGGTCAGTGTGCGTTCAATCGACGACATTGATAACTATTTCGGCAAGGATCAACTGCCGCAAACCGATCGTCAGCCATTGCCGATCGTGTCTTGGTCGGAATCACCCGCTTGGGCAATTCATGATTTTTCCAAACAATGGTATGAAAGCGATTCGGGGCCCAAGAGTTTCGAGCCCGCGTCGATCCCGCCCGGGGGCGTCGTCGGCAGCGAGCCCCTGCTGATCAAAGTGGGGCCTCGCGAGATCTCGGTTCCGGTCCGATCTGGCCAAGGCCGGGTTCCGGTGCGTTTGAATGTGGACGGTTGGCCGCGCGGGATCACGCGATTTGTCGAACCCAAAGACGGCGAACGCGGAAGGAAGATCGGCCGCTTTGCTCCCACCGCCCGCTTCGCCTCGTTAACGATGACTTACGCGGCGGCGCCCAAGGGTCCCAACATGGCGGTCCAATGGGAAAAAGAAAATCGTTTGATTCATCCCAAGAAGGTCGTGCTGGTGGGCGAGGGACTGAATTTGCGGACCGAGCTGGCTCTCGATGTGCCGGCGACGGACTTTCAAACGGATGTTCCGAACGCCAAGCCACCGTACTTTATCGTCGGATGGCTGGATCCCAACGACAACCGCAACACGCTGAAGGACTCGAGCGTCTATTTGAGTGATCGCCAATATCGTGCGTCGCTGGTCCGAGCCCGGGACGATGGTCGGATCACGATCGAGTCCAAAGTGGAAGACCTTAGCCGCGATTGGCAGTCGCTGGCGATTCGA
>JBCCRW010000143.1:0-12912 GCA_039201055.1 Planctomycetota bacterium
AAGTTGGGGTGGGGACTTCTGGTTCGTGGTACCCGTGGATTCGCTTACAGCTCGGCCAGCGGCTCACCAGCACGTTGCGCCCGCACAGGTGAGTCGAGGTTGCGGCCTGCGCCGCGAGCCGGGTCCTTCCGCAGAGACTTGTTCTACCGAAGGACACGTTCCCCGACCCGACGCGTGGCTGTCGCCACACCTTCGGCTCACGCGGCGCGTGATCAAGCGCGAGAATCAGGTTTTCGGACTCGCGTCCGGGGCTACCGCATGCCGTGCCGTCGACACTCGAGCGAGTGGTTTTCGCCTCGGAGAGGCGAGCTACTTTGGGGCGAGCTACTTTGGGGCGAGCTACTTTGGGGCGAGCTACTTTGGCGTGCGGCGGATGGGCAGAATGATCTGCGACGGGTGGGTCTTGGAGTGATGCAGCGTGTTGCGCGCTGTGACGCCCTCGGTTTCATCGTAGTTGTTTCCACCCGTATTCAAGTTTCGCATGTACTGGGGAAACTTGCTGGATGATATTTCAACACGAATCCGGTGACCGGCCTTGAATTCGTAGCTGGTCGACATCGGACTGGGGCGGAGTTCATAAACCTGCCCATCCTCCATGAAAACCTCTTTGTCAAAACCATTACGGTACCGTGCTCGCAGAATCGTATCGTCGACATTCCAAGCGCTTCCGTTGGGATAGACGTCGCACAGCTTGACCGTGAAATCCGTATCCTTTGCATCGGACGACACAAACAGCTTGCTGCGTACGAAACCCGTCACGTCAATATCGTCCTCGAGCACCTCGGAGGTGTAAACCAACACGTCCGCCCGCGCCTGGACGGCGCGTTGATCGAAACTGCCACCAAGCGATGCACCGGAGTTACAGCAGACACCGCCGCCGATCGAAGGGACGGGGTTCATCGGGTCGTAGACGAACGTGTCTGATTTTGCATTCGTACCCGCAGCGGCTTTCGATTCCGAAGTGGCGGTTGCTTCGGCCTCAAAACGGAGCGTTCCGTCGCCAAAGAGGCTATTGGCGCCGGATTGGCTGCCCAGGTACATCGGCGTCATCACCACGTCGGCCGGCGGCCAAGCGGCGGACGTTTCCCATTGGTTTCGGCCCATGGTGTAGAAGCGGACACGCGGCGTGTCCTTTTCAAAACCATTGTCTTCTTGTTTCACGTAGTGGTCCAAGAAGGCAAAGATGGTTCCCCAATAGTCGTGCCAGGCGTTTCCAACATTCAGTTCGCCGGCAATGTAGTCGGAGTACTGGGGTGTGCGATAAAACGCGCAGTGCAAAGTCGGAGCGACCATCATGTATTGACCGTCGCGGACGGCTGGGTCCGATGCGTTCTTGCGAACATGATTAAATAGCGCGAGGTTGGGCCCTTGGCTGACGTCGAACCAACTGTTGAACCAAAACGCGGGAACGCCAAAATCTTCGTCGTCGTGGTACAAACCGCCTTGGAACCATTTTGGGTCGTTGGGTTTTCGCCGCATCAAATCTTCGCCCGGGCCCTCGTTGCCGCCGGCGGTTTTGAGCCAATCGACGGCCGGCAGCGTTTTCAGATGGGCCGCCCAATCCACCTTGGGCATGTCGGCGGCCAGGTCGTACGCCGAACGCAAACGTTGCAGTTGTTCTTGCGATAGCCCCGCCGGAAATTGAGGCCGCAAGTTTTGTTGGACGCCGTACAGCCACACCGTGAACAAGGTTTGATGCACGCCGCCTTTGTACCAATTGCCTTGTTCGTGAAATTCACCGACGCGTCCGATTCCGGCACCCGCCGCCATGGGGACCATGGCGGCGTGTGCGGGGTGATTTTCAGCGGCGAGTGCCATTTGCCATTCGGCCGACGATGAACAACCCCATGTCGCGACGCGACCGGAGCACCAGGATTGATCGGCGATCCAGGTGAGTGAATCGAAGCCGTCGCTTCGCGGCCGGCCGAGAATTTCCCATTCACCCTCGGAATAGTACCGGCCCCGTTCGTTCTGAACGACGACCGCGTAGCCACGCTCGATGGCCTGCGAGGCAAACAGCAACGTCGATCCCTGCAGCTTATTGAAGTTGTACGGCGTCTTGACCAGCACGGCCGGAAAGGGACCTTCGCCAAGCGGCCGATGCACATCGGTTGCCAGCCGAACGCCATCTCGCATCGGCACCATGATCATGGTTTCGGATTCGGACATCGACCGAAATTTCGCCAGGTCATCCTCACCCAACACCAGCGGGCAACTGAGCAGCCCGATTCCAAAAATCATGCTTGCCAAAAGCAGCTTGCCGACGGAAATGGCTCGTGTCGAAATCATGAAGGCTCGTGTCGAAATCATGAAGGCTCGTGTGGTGAACATCGGAGGCCGCCGAAAGGGTTCGTGCGGCGGGAATATCGGCTGCAGGTTGCCCGGCCATTGCTGGTTTTCTGAAAGCATCCGGCCGACAGCATAGAGGGTTTCCTGGCCATCGCCGGTTCGAGCGCGAGAACCGGAGGCAAAAAAACTTCCCCAAGAATCTGACCGCTGCGACCGGGGAATCCGTTCCTGACCGGTGGACCCTTTTCTCTTCCGAATCTGCTCATTCGGGCCCGTCACCATGTCAGCTTCTCGACCCGCGTCTCGAAAGCGTTCCCGTCGACTTCGCAGTGCCTTTGAAAGGCTTGAAAAACGGGTGGTTTTGGATGGACATTCGCTTTCGCCGGATTTTTCCGAAGCGCTTTCGGAAACGCTCGCGTCCGAGCGGGATTCGGTCGAGCCGGTGTTTTTTTCGGCCTCGCTAAACGCCGCTTTATTTACCACCGCTACATCTTTGTCGCGAAACGACGCGGCCCGTGATCGGGTCAATCAAACCGGCGAACAAATTGTCGTTGGGTTGTGGGACACGGGATATCCACTGCAGCCGGCCGTCGAGGGCTACGCACCCAGCAATCGCAATCAGGCCATCGATTTGCCGGGTTCGGATTGGGGGTCCCTGGGAAGCGATTCGGAACACGCGACCGTGATCGCCGAAGTGACTTTGGGCGATCGTCCGTTTGTTGCGCCCGGGCGTGTTGGGATCGCGCCCGATGCCAGTTTGCGGGTGGCCGATGCGCAAAACGATTTGGACGAACTGGCGGCGACACGAAACGATCTTGATATTTCACTGCACCCTTACGGGGTTGCCCACGGTTGGGCGTTCATTCCAGTCGACAACGTCGATTTCCCCGAATCGGTTCGCGGCCGCTACGTCTGGTTTGGCAGCGTCGATGAATTGATCCAAGCGCAGAGCGATGCATCGCTTGGAGCGTACGGGGACCGGGCCCGCGAATTGGATTCGATTTTGGAATCGGGCAGCCTTGGCAGCGAAGGGTTGCTGAGTGTTTGGGCGGCCGGCAACCGGCATGGCGTGGGTCCGGTTTGGACGGGCAACGAGCCCCGCGAGATCTTTATGTTTCTGGATGCCCAGGCGGACTTCGATCGACTCGGGCCGCGGATCGGCAGCGGCCAAACCTGGAACGGCCCGAACTATTACACGATCAATGGTTTGTTCAATTTGCCCCCGGCCAATGGGACACCCGCCAATGGGACATCGTCGACCGGTTCCTTTGAATCGTCGATCGCCGGCGCCGGCACTGCCAAGAACGTGTTGACCGTGGGTGCGGTCATCATGCCCACGGTGGTCGACGATGCGACGGGCCAAACGCGTGTCGTCACAACGCTGGACGATCGTCAGCGGGCGGGGTTGCGGGCGGCGCCCCGCAGCGGACGAGGACCGACCGATGATGGCCGAATCAAACCCGAACTGGTCGCGCCGGCGGGACCGATCGAATTGCAGCCCGGTACCGAAGAACAATTTGGGACGATCGATAGCACGGGAACGTCCGTTGCCGCGGCCGTTGTCGCCGGCCACGCAGCGAACTTGGCCGAGCTCCTGAATTTCTATGAGGGCCAAAGTGACCTGGTCGCCGCGCCGGCCGCCGGTGACGTGATCAAAACGGTGCTGCTGCACACGGCCGATGACATCGGCTTGACCGGCCCGGACTACGAAAGCGGGATGGGAATGGTCAACGGCGAACAGGCCGCCGAACTGATTCGCCGCGCCTATGGTGAAACGCTTTCGGCAACAGAACCCGAATCACTGCTGATCAAGAAACAATATCACGGCGAAATTGTCTCACGTTCGATTCTTGTCGATCCCAACCAGGGCGCGAAACTCACGCTTTATTGGGATGACCTATTTGGCAACAATCCCGACGAAAGCGTCAATGATCCGACCAGTCGCTTGGTGAACGATCTGGACTTGTATTTGGTGGGTCCCGACGGTCGGCATTTTTATCCTTTCGTTCCCGACCCAGCGCGACCCGACCAGCCGGCGACGCAGGCCATCGCGGGTGGCTTTGATCCGGCGCTACAAAATCACCGTGACAATTTCGAGCACATTGATCTTGGTCCGGCGATGCTTGCCGGCTACGAAGGTTTGACCGAGTTGACCGTGTACGTGCATCACACGGGAACCTATTCGCCACCCAGCGATGTGCCGCTTTCGTACGTGCTGGCGGTCGACGCGTTCGAGGTCCAACGCGCGTACGACGTTCAAGTCCGCGCCGGCGACGTGGCTCGAATCGACCTGGCCGAAGTCACTGGCGGATCGGTGTTTGACCATCGGATCACTGATTCAAACGATTTCTTGACGCTGGCGACCACGGCGGAAGACAGCCCCTACGGAGACGCTTGGTTCTCCGCCAAGTTCACGCCGGAACAAACGCAGCGAACCGGCACCGAGGAAACGATCCTGGCGATCAACGATCCCGCGACCGGTCAGTTGGCCCGCTTGGATTTTTACCCGTCCTTGGCCGAGCGACCCGATCTGGATCGCTTTGTCGACGACCGCGGATTGCAACGAACGATTGAAATTCCCGTCACCGTCGATGGCACACCGGAGCTGCTGCGGGTGCATGTGGGGATGGGATACAGCACGACCGGTCAGCCGGCGGCGATCGATGCGCTCAATCCCCATCCAAGCATTGAGGACCGATTTTCACTTGCCCAACGTTTGGCGTATTTTGGGTTCCCGCTGGATGACGGGGCATTGCCCTACCCGTTCATTTATTCGTTTGACGTGGGCGAGGCGGCCGAGCGTTTTCGGCGGGCGACATCGGCACTGGGTGCCGGTTCGCTATTGAGCGGAGTCGGCGAAGCCATCAATTCACCATCGGCACCGTTCTTTGAAACGATCGCAAACCGAACCGGCCCGGGCTACACCTACGTCGGTTCGCCACGGACCGATGAAGATTTGGATACGGGCATCATTTGGGCCACGCGATTGGTACCCAGGTTTGGCCAGACGCTTGAAGATTCCGGCGGCACGACTCCGCTGCAATGGATTGGAACTCGCGGTCCGGTTGGAAGCACACTTCCTGTTGATGTGTTTACACCGGCACTGGATGGCGTGCACGATTTTCGCGCCGCCTTGCAATTCGATATGCCAAGTTCCAACGATCCATCGCGGCCTTTTTATCGTGTCACATCGATCGACGCGGCGCGTCGAATCGCGGCGGCCACCGATGCGGATGCCAGCGGCGGCACGCATCACGTGGCCCGCGGCACCTTTCGGGTGGTTTCCACAGGTTCAAGCGATCAGGGTTCAAGCGACCAAATCGTCTTGGGCGGCGAAATAGACGGGCCGGCGGCACCGCTGGATTTGGGACGATTGCGATTGGATGGACGCGAACGGATTCGCTTGGTTTCGGACAGCCGATGGCTGGGCGAACCCGACCCCATGCTGGCCGTGTTTGACGTCGTCGCGGTCGATCCGGCAACGGGCACCATCACCGTGGACCGGCCGATCGCGAGTGTCGCGTCGGGGCTGAACGGGCTGCGTGCGGAAATCTATTTCGCGCAGTCCAATGCCGACACCGATGCCCGTTCGTTGATCCACGATGAAGTTGTTTATTCCGACAATGGCGTCCTGGCCGCGATCAGCGACTTGATCGTCGACAACCCGGATTTGGACGGTGACCCGGGGACCAACGATCCGTATTCAATCGACACGACGCTGGAACACTTGCAAGCGATCGCGGCTTGGCGCTGCGATGGAGGCACTCGGCCGGCGAATGCGGATGCGGGTGATGCTTGCGTGATTCAGGTCGCGACATCGGACCCGCGAACTTGGGAAAGCAACGGAGGAATTGCGGGAGTCACTTCACCGGGCATTAACGGCCGGTCTTCGCTGCCCGGAGCGATCTTTGTCGAAGTCGCACCGCCGGAAGCTTCCCTGCTGCTGAATCAGCGGGAAGCGCGCGTTTTGGGTAAAGGCGTGCAGTCGTTTGGGAATTGGGTCGACGCGTTGGCCAGCGATCCGACTTTGATTCGCGGCGTCTCGCTGGGCGGAGAGACTTTGAACCCGGCCGCCGAGTTGACGCAGTTTCTACAAACCGCGTTCATCGAACCGGCTCGGCAACAACTGCTCGATTCGCCAAGCGGTGATGCCTTTGGATTGTTCAACGGTGGGGAAACGTTGTCGCTCGGCCGCAAGCTACCGGACGGCAGCCGGGAATGGAACGCGTTTGTCATCCAAGAAGGCTTTCGGCGAAGTGACCAGGCGACGGAATTGGATTTTGTGTTCTTGGTTTCGCGAAGTCGCAGCGGTCGCGAGGGCGTTCCCCAAATCATCCGTGACAGCCTGCGTCTTGAACTGGATGATTCGGACGAAGCGCTATCACCGATTCCAAACGATGATGACCTGATTGTCACGGGCGAATTGCGCTTTGCGGTCACGTTCGTGATTTCGGCCGACGAATCGCTGGGCGATGAGGACGCGTTTTGGATCGAAGCACCGGATCGGTCGGAGCTTCAATTTTCCTACGATGCGGTCCCCGTCAATCCGGCATCCTTCACGGGCTCGTTTGGCACCGGCCAAATCGAAGCGGACATCGTTCAATTGGAACTGCGTGCCGACCAAACGGTGACGTTCAATGCGAGCGCCGCGGCGGCCGATGGACGGCTAACCGCCGCCGAGTTGCTGGGTACGCCGATACGTGACTTGGTATCGGTGACGCCCGGTGACCAAAACCGTTTCCTAACGATTGCCAATGTCGCCAGTTCCATCGGCGATACCGTGATTGGAAGTGATCTATCGGATCCAAACGCGTCGGACCCCGCCACGATCACGATCACGCAAAGCGATGTGTTTGATCCGAGCACCCAAACGATCGCCACCAATGACCGGTTCGAGCAATCGATTGGTTGCTTCGCCAATACGACCGCCGAAGACATCCACGGTGTCCTGCGACAACTGGGTTCGTGGCTGGACAATATTTCCGCGGAACTTGAATCCATTGCGATCCCCTACACCAATCAAAGCTTGGGCGAGGTGTTGGATTTGCGAACGTTCTTCGCGGATCGATTCCTATCGGTGCTCGGCCGCGGCACATCCGACAGCGGTGTTTCGGCGGCGGGTTTCGCCACGATCCAGGAACTGGCGGGCTTGCTGGCCGATGCAATGGGGATCGATTTGGATGACCTTGGCTTGCGTTACGACGCGGCCACTTGCCGAGTGTTCTTTGACATTCAAGTCGATCAGGTGCTCGCTTCAATCGCGGGACAATTTGATGTTCAAACGGATCTGGGTCGCATCGTGGACATTGCCGCCGAAGGTGATTTGACGCTTGACGCGAATTTACAATTCGTCACCACCATCGGTCTCGATTTGGCTTCGTATAGTGAAAACTATCTGATTCACCGGAGATTGTTGATCCAGGACACAACGCTGCGCGGCGATGTCGCGGTCGCCGGGCAGGATTTGTTTGCCTCGGCGGGCCTGGGAATTCTGGGCGTCGAGTTCTTTGACGGTTCGGCAAACGCGAACGTGTCGTTTCAAATCGACGTGGGGGAACCCGGCCAAGCAAACGATCTGGTGGAATTGTTTGGCCAAGCCCGAGATCTAAGCGGTCTTTTGAACGTCACCGTGTCGGGTGCGGCGAATCTGGATCTGCCGGTTCGCGTGGTGCCGGAATTTTTGGGTGCCGAAACGGGTGCCGATCCGCGTGTGCTTGTCAGTTGGACCGATTTTTCCGACCCGTCGACGGCACAATTGACGTTCCAGGACATGGACCGGCTGCTCGCCATGCCGGAATTGAATTTCGAAACCATCGTTTTGGCACTTCGGCAAATCCTGGATTTTCTCGAGTCGATTGCCAGCGACGAAGTCCTGTCATCGCGGCTGCCGGGCGTGGATCTGGAGGTTTCGGAAATCCTTGATTACGCGGATCGCTTTTCCGAACTGCTGCTTGAACTGGAGCGGAATCCGAGCCGCGTATTGCAGGATTTGGAAGAGAATATCGAGGATGCATTCGGGTTTATGGATCCGGTCAACGAACCCGATTTTGATCACCCCGAAATCGACCTGCGTTTGGAAATCGACGCCTTGCGATTCGACATCGGACTGGGCTTGGACGCGGAAACGGAAGCCACGTTTGATTTGGACTTGGCCCGCTTGATCGCGGCGGCGGGTGGCAGCATCCCGGGACTGAACCAGGTCGATCGCTTGATCGATGTTAGTGGTCGCGGCATGCTGGACGTCGCGGCAACGGCCAATCTGGATCTGGAATTTGGCCTCGATTTGTCGGACCCGCTTGAAGCACGACCGTTCCTGGGTGACGGCACACAGGTCGTGTTGGGTGCAAAGGTGCTGGGAACGGATTTGGACTTCAGCGCCGCGGTCGGACCGCTGGGAATCTTTATCCGCGATGGCCAGGTGGCCGTGGATGCCGATGGTGATCCGGCGACGATCGATGACTTTGCGACCTTCACCGTCGGACTCGATGCCCCCGACAACGACGGCAGAATCTATTTTGACACTGGCGCAAGTGGGTTTGCCGACAATCTGGAAGTCGCCGTCGATGGCCAAGCCTCATTGATTCTTCCGGTGTACTTTCCCACCGAATCGACTCGCTTGTCGCCCGATTTGACGATCACGGTCGACGACCTGGGCGAACTGTTCCGCAGCGGTACCGATGCGGTCGTGATCACGACGCCGGACTTTGATGTGCAGTTCGGACTCCTGGATTTGCTGAACAATCTGGGCGTGATTGTCGACGGGCTGGACGGGGTCCTGGCCGGCATCCAGGCCGCGCTGGACGGCGAGGTTTTGGGCGTTCGATTGCCATTGGTGGGCGACCAATTGGCCGGCGGTGCAAAGGTGATCGGCGACTTCCGCCGCGATGTGGTGACGCGTTTACAAACCTTGGCCCGATCGCCCTCGCGGGGATTGGCCGATGCACAAAACGCGCTGGCCAATGCCTTCATCAGTTTGAGCGTTCTGGGAGACACCAACGGCGATGGGACCATCGATCGCGACGACGTGGTGATCACACAGCAGGGTAGCGATGCGGTGGAATTCGATGTGCTGATTCGCAAAGCCGCCGAGTTGTCCGATTCCGACATTGGTTTCGACATCGGTGTGCCGGCACTCGGTTTGGAAGTGGATTCGACGGTGCAACTGGCGGCGGGTTTTGACTTGCGGTTGGGATTTGGCGTCAACATCAACGACGGGTTTTATTTGAAAACCGATTCGCAGGCACCCGAATTGTCGTTGGACGTTTCGGCGGCGCTTCCGGACTTGGAGGCAACGGGTCGCTTGGGGCCGCTGCGATTAAGCGTTCGTGATGAAGATGCCGACGGGGATTCGAGCAACAACTTTGACGGCGATGGCAATCGCTTGGATGCGGATGGGGACGGCCGGCTGCCATCGCGACTGGACGCGGCGTTCACCGTCGATCTGCTTGAACCATCCGGTGATGGGCGGCTGAGCTTTGACGAGGTGATTGGTGCCGATGGTTTTGGCGACTTGGTCAATGCTTCGGTGAGTGCGACGGCCGACATCAAGCTGGACGCCCGCGTGGATTTTTCGTCGGCGAATTTCCCCGCCGTGGAAACCCAGTTTGATCTGGAATGGTCCATCGCCGCGGACACCCAGGAAGGCATCGATTTGACGCAGTCGATTCCCTATATCGCGTTCCGCGACGTGGTGTTGGATTTGGGTTCGTTCTTCAGTGACTTTGTCGCTCCGGTGCTTCAGGGTGTGCAAACGTTTGTCCAGCCGTTCGAGCCCATCCTGGATGTTGCGACACGGCCGTTGCCGGGCATCAGTGATTTGCCGGAGGTGTTGTCACGGTTTTCCGATCAGGACGGCCGGCCGGGCATCAGCTTGCTGGACATCGCGTTAAGCCAGCCGGATGCCGGTCCAGCGGGTGCACCGGAGGGTTATCGGCCGCCCAACGGAAATCTGATACGCGATTTGACTCAATTGGTGCTGCTGATCGATCGGGTTCCGATCAGCGAAGGTGAAAACATTCTGATCCCGATCGGAAGCTTTGATTTGGTCGGCGCGGATCTCAGTGGTGCGTCGCTGGAATCCAGCGTCGCCAACGTTTTGGAGACCTTTGGGCCGGTCGCCGATTGGCTGGGGGATTTGACGGGGTCCGATTTTGCCGAAGACGCAATCGGTTTCCTTGACGATGTCGCGTCGGCTGAATCCGAGGCGTTTCGCTTTCCCATTTTGGATGACCCGACATCGATTTTTGGCATGTTGTTGGGTCAGCCGGTCGATCTGTTTGTCTTTGATCCGGAGCCGCTGACGTTCGACTTTCCGTTGGACCTTTCGTTCGGTCCGCCGATCGCGAACCTGCACATTTTCGGCGGCGTCAGTGGATCGCTGGATCTGTTGATGGGGTACGACACCGAGGGCATTCGGCGGCTGGTGTCGAGCGGTTTTGAATCGCCCGAGGACCTGTTGATGGGCTTTTACATCGCCGACACCGTGGATGGCACCGCCGACGGTGCCGATGTGCCCGAGGCGCTGATTCGCGCGTCGCTAAACGTGTCCGGCCGCTTGGGTGTGACGGGTTTGTCGGTCGAGGCCGGTGGTGGTGTGCGTGGGCGACTGGACGCCAACCTTCGCGACAACGATGGCGACGGACGCGTGCGGATTGACGAAATCATTGAAAACTTTCCCACCTGCTTGGCCGATATCGATGGCAGCTTGACGGCGGGTTTGTTTGCCCAGGCCAAAGCGTTGTTTGTGACGCTGTTCAAAGTCGAATCGCCCGAAGAGGCGCTCGCGCAGTTTTCGTACACCTGCGCGCCGCCACCGATTCCCAAGTTGGGAAGCGTCAGTGGGGGGACGTTGAACCTGAACATGGGGCCGCGAGCGTTTCGGCGTGAAGTCGGGGACCTGGATGGCAACGCGGGCGAAAATTTTGAACTGCTTCCCGTGTTCGATGAAGACGGAACGGCGATTGCCAATCAAGTCCGCGTTCGCGCCTTCGGCGCTTCGCAAGTATTCCTTGGCGTCGATCACGTTGTGGCCGATGGTGGCGGTGGCAATGACCAGATTCGTGTCGATCCCGAATTGTCGGTGACCGTCGATTTTTATGGTGGCGATGGCGACGATCGATTGCAGGCCGGACCCGGTGGGGGTCGGTTGCGCGGCGGGGCCGGCAACGACACGCTTCGCGGAAGTGATCAGGACGACATTCTCGAAGGCGGCGCCGGGCAGGATCGCTTGTTTGGCTTTGCCGGCAATGACCAAATCGATGGCGGCGATGGCAACGACCGGCTGCTTGGCGGCGATGGCGATGACGAACTAGTCGGCGGCGATGGCGATGACGACTTGCTGGGCGAAGCCGGCAACGATTTGATTCGTGGCGGTGCGGGAAACGACGAGATTGAAGACACCCAGGGCACGACGCAAGCCTTTGGCGATGATGGCGACGATTTGATCGCGACCGGCGCGGCCGACGATGTCGTCTATGGCGGACTTGGAAATGATGCGATCGACGCGGGTTCGGGAAACAACCTGGTGCGTGGCAGCGGTGGCGACGACACGATCTTTGTTGGGCTGGGCGACGACAATGTCGATGGCGGTGACGGGGCCGACCGCATCGAAGCGGCGGGCGGAAACAATACGCTGCGCGGCGGCGCGGGTGCGGACCAAATCACCACCGGTCGCGGTCACGATCGCATTGTCGGTGGAAGTGGGCCGGACATCCTGCAGGCCGGCGATGGCGATAACCTGGTGATCGGCGGCGTGGAAGCGACTTCCCAAACGGCCGACTTCGATGCCGACGAAATCATCACCGGCGACGGCAGCGATTGGGTCGCCGGTGACAACGCCCAATTATCGACCGCATCGGTCATCGTCTTTGCGGGCGATTCCGGCGGTGTCGATCGAATCCGCACGGGGATCGGTGACGACCACGTCTTTGCCGGTGGCGGTAACGATGACGTCCAGACCGGTGCCGGTAACGATCGAGTCGATGGTGGGGCCGGCGACGATGTGATCGTAACGGCCGAAGGTGACGATATCGTCGATGCGGGCGCGGGCGACGATGTGGTCACCACGGGACTGGGCAACGATGAAATCCTCGGGGGTGACGGCGACGATTTCTTGTCTGCGTCCATCGGGAATGATCGTATCGACGCGGGAGCGGGTCGCGATCAAGTCTTCGGCGGATCCGGTGATGACGCCATCGTTGGCGGCGATGGCGATGACAACATTCATGCCGGCGATGGTACCGATCAAGTTGACGCGGGCGCCGGTAACGACTTGGTCGCCGGTGGCCTTGGCGCGGACACGATTCTTGGTGGACCCGACGCCGATCAAATTTCCGGTGGTCCGGGCGACGATGACATCGACGCGGGTAGTGGCGACGATTTGGTCGAAGGCAATGCGGGCGATGACATACTGCGCTTGGGCAGCGGCAACGATGTCGCCGCTGGTGGGACGGGTGATGACACAATCGCCGGCGACGAGGGCGACGATGAAATTCGCGGCGGCGGCGGGCTCGATACGATCGATGGCGGCCTCGGTGATGATGCGATCGACGGCGGGGATGGAGTGGATGTGCTTCGCGGCGGCGACGGCAACGATCGCCTGGTGGCCGGTCGCGGGGTGGGCGA
>JBCCRW010000144.1:0-12877 GCA_039201055.1 Planctomycetota bacterium
GTCCAACCGCCGCTCTTTGACCCGCGAAGTCCGAACGCGACTGTTATTAACGTGTTTTGGTTTGATGGTCCCGCTGGCGGTGTTCATGGCCGCCTACAACAACCTGCGTCACTTTGATCGCGGTGGACTCAAGGGCGGTCGATCGTTCAGCAATTCATTGGCGACCCTGCTGGATACGCCACAGGCGATCTTTAGCTTGGATGATGAAATTATGTCCGGCGATATTTTGGCCAAGACCGGACAGGACACCACAGCGTGTGGTCTGTTACTAATGCAAATGGATCGCAGCGGTCCTCACACGGGCCTGAACGGTGATTTCGCAATGCCGCAACCGATGCACTCGATGCTCTTTGTTTTGACCAACCCGATTCCGCGTCGAATTTGGGACAACAAGCCTTTGCCGCTGGGTTACACGCTGCCGATCGTGGGTCTGCGAGCCCGCGGTGTCAACTTGGGGGCCGGCGTTGTGGGCCATGCCGTTCATGAAGGCGGTTTCCTGCCACTGCTGTTTTATATGGTGTTTTTCGCGGGCTTGGTGAAAACGTTTGACACGGCGTTGATCAACAAATCGTCGGACGTGGTGCAACAAGGCCTGCTGGCATCCATGGCACCCAACATGGTCGCGTTGCCCCGCGGCGATATCGGAGTCGTGATGATGACCTTTGTTTTTTCCATTGTGGCTTACAAGTTGATTCGCTTCGTCGGGCGTTACTTTGAAGTCCGAACGGCTGCGGCAACCGACGCGATCCCACCGCAAATGGAACCCGTGCAGATGGAACCCGTGCAGATGGAACCCGTACCACTGGAACCGACGCCCCTTTAACGACGATGCACCGGATTTGAACCATGCGACAGCGTCGCGGGATGGGGCGTCGCGGGATGGGGCGTCGCGTGGTAATCGTGACAAGTCGTGCAATTTTCGCGGACGACGCCGGGTCGGTGACACCCGACGCATTGGTCTTTTTGGATCGGTTCGAGGCCGCACGCCGAATGCCGGATCGAACTCATTTGCTGCGTCTTCGTTTGCTGCGTCGTCGTTTGCGGGGCAAAAAAGGAGGCTTGCCGAATTTTTGTTGATTCCTCGGCAACCGTGTTCTCCCGCACCCGGTGACAGCTTTGACAGTCCAACGTTTGTGCGATTTGTAGGTGCGGCGAATGATTGAAGTGGGTCAGCCGCGCCGCACCCCGAATCCTCTTTTGACTGCGCCAACCCAAGCCCCGCATTAGCCCCAAGTGACAACGGGTGCAGGCCTGGATGACCGGATGGTCATCCAGTTTGGAACGCTTGGCAAAATCCGTTTGATACAGGACCTCGATGACGGCTTGCAGAGTCCGATCATCGTGCGCGCCGCCCTGGTACCGAATTTCAAACCGGGCGTCGTCGCGATACCAGCCACCGGCCAAAAGATGATCAAGCGGCCTGAAACGGGGCATCTCGTCGGACGGGTTTGTTGATGGGCCGCCCAATTTGCCATCGCCAAGCGGATCGGATTTGCCGTCGCCGAACGGATCCAACAGGTCGTCGGACGCGTCCACATCCAACAGCGAATCTTCGCTTAGTAGCAGTTGATCGCTTTGTAGTAATGGATCGTTGAGCGATGTATTTTCAAGCGGACCGTGGGTTTCGCCTCGGAGAGGCGAGCGACTTTCTCCAAGGCCTGTTTCGCCTCGGAGAGGCGAGCTACTTTTTCTTTCCCCAACGCGAAGCCACAGGCTGGTTGCTTCGCGGACCAGCTGGGGGCTGAGCGTGCCGGCCAGGACGTCGGCGTGTTTGGCGGGAACGCCCGCTTCTTGCATGCGTTTGGACCATGCCGCTTGTCCGCCCAAGGCGACATCTTCAAGCCAGTCCAGCCGGGCGATCGCGTCGGCAACGCCGCTGTCGTCATTTGCCCCGCTGGCACCACTTGCGATCGAGTGCTTTGGCAGACCGAGCCACAGGCCCATTTCCTCGATCGGCTGTAGCGTTGATCCGCACAATTCGGTGGGATAGCCGTGGATCGCTGCGGCGGCGGTGGCGTCAATCTCGGGCAAGGCAAGTAGCGTGAGTCCGGCCTCGGCCGCCGACTTTAACGAAGCGTCGTGGCAATCGGCACAGCCACGCCGGTAATCGACGCCCAGCGCGACGTGACCGTCACGATCGATCGCGTGACACGCCCTGCAATCAAAACGTCGTTGCCCGGTTTCGGGGAAATGCCGGTGAAAATGGGACGCGTGATCAAACGCGATACTGGGGGTCGGATTGCGGCCACCACGACGAAATTCCGGATGTCCGTTTGAAAAACTTTCGAAGTGCCGCGCATGACAAGTTTGGCACTGCTTGTCGGTCATCGCGACCAGCGACCGGTCATCGCCATGATGTTCGCGATGACACGAAGCACACGCAATCCCATCGAGCTGTTGTTCGGACCAACGACGTGAAGCCGATACAACGTGATTTCCAGACGTCGCCTGGCTGCGCGATGCCAAGCGAATCGTTTTCCGGTCGGCCGCCGACAGATTGTGGGCTCGCATCGCATTCTCGGGTGCAATTTGCTGCTCGTGGCACAGCATGCACTTGCCGCTTTGACCCTGAAACGAACCCTGCAACGGACCTTCGTTTCGGGTGCCCTCGTCACCGGCATGGCCGGACAACCACGACACCGTGGTGCCAACCCACGTGCTCGTTTGCCCGGTCAAGCTGTTCGCGTCATGGCAAACGATGCACGCGTCGGCGGTTGGGGTTTGCGATAAAATGCGTGCGTGCGGACTCGAAAGAGGCCCAGGTTTGATCCACCGCCGGGGCACCGGCAAAATCGAAAACGCGATCATGCCAAGCGTTGCCACCAACCCCACGACGACCAGGCACCGCCGACCGCGCCGGTGCCAGCGTCCCTGGGCACGGACACGTTTGGGCGGTGGCGGCACAAAAGCCTCGCGGGTGGATCGATCCATCATGATCCGGCGTATCGATAAACGTTCAAAATGTGAACGATCACCTGGGCGATCAACAGCACACTGGCGATGGCGTGCACAATTACCCATGCCCGCAAGCGGGTTTGCAACGACCACGCATAGTCAAGGCGGTCGCGTTGCCGAATCCAACTGATCCATGTTTCGGCGACGACGTGATTCTCCGGTGCAAGGTACCGCATCGAATCACGAATCGAATCCATCATGCGTCGCGCGCGGTCGCGTCGTGGCCACAGCCAGAACGACCACGATGGCGATGCCGCCAGGAACGGCCGCACTCGCTGCTGCAGCATCGGCCCCAATACGTCCGCGTCGACGTGCTGGGTGTCGACATTTTGGGCGTCGTTGTGTTGCGCGTTGTTTCCAAGTTCAGCCGGGATCGCACGCTCGGCCTGTTCGACAAGCTGCCGTCGATACCAGGCGAAATCGCCGCATCGATAATCTTGGCCCAGCGCCGCCAAGCGACGGGGGTAACGACGCGAGACAAAAAGCCCGTAAAATCCGCTGACCATGACGGCCAAAAACGTGATCGAAAGCGGTCGTCCCAAAAAGCCGTCCGCAATCAAGCGGGGAACGTGAAGGCTATAAACCGCCGCCATGAAGATCCCGACATACAAGTGGACTTGAAGCCACAACGACATCGAACCCAAACGGGCCAGCGGCAGCCGACGCCGCAATCCCAGGGCCACCAATAGCAGCAATCCCACCGCAAGAATCCAACCGGTGAAAAATGCGGGCCGCCCGAGGTTGCTGGATATTCGATGGTTGAGCGTGGCGGTGACCCAAAATGCCACCAGGGTGACGGCCAACGCGATCGAGCGACGGTGACGTCGCCGAGACGCCAAAGTCGTCACCGGTGTGAGCGCGGGCGTCGATATCGGTGCGGCTGGCCCCGTCGGCGTCATGTTTCCAATCCCAACCACGCGTCCAGCGGACGGCTGTGCGTCAGATCCAGCCGGACCAGGGCATCATGCGGGCACGCGGCGACGCAGGCTGCCTTGCCGCCGTGTTCATGGCAATGATCACACTTGGTGGCCTTTTGCATGGCTTTCCCGGATTCCGGATCGACATGGGCCGCGCCGCTGGCGTCTACCACCGCGACCATGTCGATGTTGCCGTAGGGGCATGCCGCTGCGCAGGTACCGCAACCAATGCAAGTCGCTTCGTCGATCAACACAAGCGGCTGATCCGGCTGGCGATGAATCGCGCCGGTGGGGCAGCCGATCATGCACACCGGATCGATGCAGTGCATGCACGCCGACGCGAACTGCAAATGATGATGCGTCGGGCCGGTGCGTGAAAACCGCGGATTGCCATCGTGCATGGTCGCGCACGCCTGAACACAATCATCACAGCGTGTGCAGCGGTGTAAATCGATCACCATCGCCGATCGCCCGTTCATCAGTCGCTGACCGACGACAAACTCCATCGCGTCGGAGGAGACCAGCCGGTCGCCGTCTTGCACCCGAGATTCTTGCCGCTTGGCTTTTTTTGAATCCACGCGACGGTCCTGTCCGCCCCACCGTTTTCGGCCGGAGCGGCGATCCCTTTCCGGGATCCAGTGCTGCGCGGTTGCCGGCAGGTCCTGGCGCCGGACTCGCGGCAAGACATGTTCCACCAACACTTCGACCGGGATCGCTAGCACGTCCAGCATGCCGACGGCGCGAAGCGTCGATTGCAATGGAACTTGCGGTCCCCCGGCGAAATAGTTTTGCAGGATTTCGTCAATTCCGAACAGGTGACCGGCGCCCAAATAGGCCACCGTGCGTGATGACGATCCATGCTGGACGCACATCCGCCCAAAGCCACTGCGGACGACCAACAATTCGCTCGGATACGCGCCTTCGCTGGCCACCAGGGGCTCCGATTCAATTTGTTGTGCGGGTGTTTGCTTTCGCGAGCGGCGAAAATCCGCATACCATTCCAAACGACCGTGCGAGCGAAGCTGGGTGCGGGCGGCGACGGCGGCGATCGCGGCGTCATCGAGGTGTCGCAGCAGTGGTGTTTCGCGGAGATGCAGTTGCAGCCAATGATGCCGATAATGCTGGTCCAATTGTTCGGAAAAACCCGGATCACGCCGCAGGGAACGGAGTCCACGCCAGCTGATTTCCAGCACGCTCGATTCGACATTGGCCAGCACCGTCGTCGCATGCGGCGACCGGTACATCGCCGCCACTTCGCCAAACAATTCGCCCGGCCCCAGTCGGGCTTGGCCATGCGCGTCAATGATCGCGTCAAAGTCCTGCAGCCGGATCGCCGCGCGACCGTCGACGTGATGCAAACGCTGCGACCCCTGACGCGGCGGAAAGACTGCCTCGGCCGATCGGTATTCGGTCAAGGTGTCCGAATGGCCCGACAAACCAGCGTTGCTTGAAGGACTTGGGTTACTTGGCGGAGCGGCGTTGGATCGGACCCTCGAAAAGTAACCCGCCAACAGCCGTCGTAGCGTCAATGGCTCCGCTGGCTTGGCTGCGGTGGGTTCGGAGCCGGCGACATGGTGCCGGACTAAATCCACGCTTCCGGCCAGGACCAAAAAAGCCGATTGGCCGTAGTCGCCCTTGCGGACGATGACGTCGCCGGGCAGGTATCGCAGCAGACGCGTCTGTTCGCGCAGGATCGCATCGAGCGGCTGGGCTCGCGGGAACGCCTTGGGATCCAAATCGCGAAACGGCCGCCGCGTGCGCAGATACGCAATTTCCGCGTCGCTGAGTGTTGGGCGGGGTTCGTCGTGCGGTGTTGCGTTTGGGAAGCGGGGCGCGTTTGGGAATGTTGTTGCCGCCGTGAAACTTGCCGCATCATCCGGGACCGGTGGCCGCATCGAATGCTGGGCGGCGGGTGCGGACCGGTGATTCATAACAACGCGAGCGGTACGAAACGGACCGCGTGCCGGTCAAGGCTTGTCCCTCAAAAACACCGGCCAGGCGTCCCGCTGGCCTTCAATCAACAGGTATCGACTGTCGACGTTTGGCAAAGCAAACGACTGCGTTTGGCCGCCGGGCCAACGAACGCGAAGCGAATCAATTTGATCCGAACTGCCCAGACCGATCGTCAGCAACGTTTCATTTCGGCTGGCATAACCATCGCCCGCGGTGACGAAAGCGACGGACTCGCCGCCGCCATGCACCACGTCGACGCGAGCCCCGACCGGATGGCGGCTGGACTGGGTGCCGATCAAAACGAGCTGGACAAAATGATGGGCCGAATCGGTATCGTTTCGCAAAATCGCCAGCGGCAACTGCAGATCCGACCAAGCCAAATCCTCGTCACCGTCGGCATCCAAATCCATGCGGGCGATCGCTCGGCCCAAACGCGGCCGCTTCCAAAACGCATCCTCGGTCGACACTTGCGGGTCGACCACGTTCAATTCGACAAAGCGTTTTCCATCAAAGGTCAACAATTGCGGCGGCATCAAAAAAGGCACGCCGGTTTGTTGGGTCAAATCTTCGACGTGACCGTTGGCGACAACCAGATCGCATTGCCCGTTGTGGTCGTAGTCCAGGGCTTGCGTTCCAAAGCCAAGCACGGCGGTGGATAGCTGATCCAAATTCAATTGGGCGGCCGCATCGTAGAACTGGCCACGCCGACGCTGGACAAACAAATGCGAGCTTTGATCGGAATAGTTGGTCACGTGCAGTCCGATTTTACCCTGACCCAAAAAGTCGGCCGCGACGACGCCCATGCAGGCCATCGCCTTGCCACCGGCGGCCAGGTCGACACCGCTCAACGCGGCCGTGTCGACCCATTGGAGTTTCGACTCGGAGAGTCGAGCTACTGAGCTTGTCGACTCGGAGAGTCGAACTACTGAGCTTGTCGACGCGGAGAGTCTGGATTCTGACATGGAGGAACCACTCGGCGAATCTTCCATCGGTAGCAGCTTCCACAACTGATTGGGAAGTTGGTCGTTGGCGACAAAAATCTCACAGCCGGGTTGGTCGTCCAGATCCGCCACCAAAACTCCCATGCCCGTTGCCGCTTGAGGAAAGTGTTGACGGGTCCAAGTGCCGCGTGCGTTTTGCATCACGATTGAATCGGTGCCCGGGGCGAAGTGCAAGGGTCCGGGCAACGACACGGGTGTACCATCGGTGCCGATTCGGATCGGATGATCGACTCGCGGGTCATCCACATAATTGACCTCCACAATCTCCGGTGCACCTCCTGGAATTATATCGGCAACGGCGATCGAAATGGTCATCGCGTCTTCACCAATCCGATCCGCCAAGGCCGCAAAGGTCCCATCACCCTGGTTGATCCAGTAATGGTTCACGCCGTGATTGGCGACCAACAGGTCATCGAATCCGTCTTGGTTAAGATCACCGGCCGAAACGCCCAAGGCATAGCCTCGCGAATCAATGCCCGCGGATTGCGAGACGTTCTCAAAACGATTTCCCCGTTGCCGAAATAGCGCGTCCGGTTCGGCATCCGAATCGCCATCGGCGTCGCCCGCGGCCTTGGTTTGATCGGCCTGACCGGCGAACAAATCCGCTTCCCCATCGCAATCGAAGTCGATCACGGCCAGGCCACCGCCAAGAGCTTCGAATAACCGAAAATGCTTCGCTCGCGTTGGGCGGGCATTCCGGTACGCCCAGCGAAGCTCCATTTCGGTGGCGACATTGCGAAACACCGGTATCTGCGTTTCGCCCGCAGTCCTGCGGCGGCCGCTGGCAGGCGTCTTGGAAAGCAACTGGCGGGGATCCTGTCCCAGCGTTCGCGGTTTTGCGAAGCGATCCACGTCGATGCCACCCACGGCCAGCTTGGGATCAAAGCCGAGCGGTAGCTTTTCGTTGGCGGATCGCTTGTAGGCGCCGAGCGAACGCAGTGAGGGGTGGTCCGGCGTAAGAGCCCGGAGACGAAGCTCTTGCCACCCGGCCGCTTCCAAAGGCCGCCCGACTTCCCCCAAAAGCCCGGCCAGCGCCTTCATGATGGGTTCGGAGGGTGCATTGGATTGATTCAGCTTGCGAACGATGGTGACGGTTTCGCGAATTTTTTGCCGATGCACTTTCAGCCGCCGAAGTTCACCCGAGAGCGATTCCTGACGCTGCAGCGACGCAATCAGGGAATCCAAGGCCGGCAGCGTCGCGGGCTCCCGCAACAGCGCCTGGGCGAAATACCAAGCGGACTCCGGTGCATCGACATGATCCGCCAATTCTCCTTGGGCCATCCAGTACACCGGGTCGGCCCGAAAATCGCTCAAAAACGATTTGGGCAACGCTTCAAGTTCCCCCAAAGCCTGTTTCGCGGTGGGTATTTCCCGGCGGAGCGCGTGCAGCCACGCCAACCGGGCCAACACGGCGGGCCGTTCGAGTTTGGACCGCGCGTGTCCCAGCGCCGTGATGGCCGACGACGTGTCGCCGCGGGATTGCAACGCCGCCGCGACGCTCAACGGACCGCGAGCACGCACCCAGGGGGCGTCATCAACGTTGGGCTTGGATTTGAAATCGCCAAAGGGATTCAAGGGGAAGACCAATGCGTTCAGTTCCGAAACGGACATCGTTTGGTGGACCATGACCTGACGCAGCAAACCGTTGGCCGGCGTTCGCAGCCCCCGTTCGTTCATGATTCCGGCAAGCGCCCGGCCCACCTTTGGATCCTGCGAACGAGCGTAAAGCTGGTGCAATTGCTCGATCGCCGAGTCCGTCTTTCCGTCACGAAAAGCCTCAAAGGCCTTTTCCGCTTCGGCCATTGGGTTCATGGCCGGGGTCGTTCCCGCGGAATCCGTGGCACGCGCGGCGATAGGATCGTTGCCTGACTGGGACGCCGTATGAACGCCGCGCCGCGCGGCCGAGCCAGTGCTCGCGGCCGAGCCAGTGCTCGCGGCCGAGCCAGTGCTCGCGGCCGAGCCAGTGCTCGCGGCCGAGCCAGTGCTCGCGGCCGAGCCAGTGCTCGCGGCCGAGCCAGTGTTCGCGGCCGAGCCAGTGTTCGCATCTGAGTTCGGTGTTGCACCCGAGCCATGTGTTGCACCCGATCCCGCCGTCGGCGTCGCCGGGTTGGGGACGCAGCCGCTCAGCACAAGCAATCCAACAACGATGACGCCACGCAAATGCCGTGCTGGGAATGATCGGGTCCGGTTCACAACGGCAACCCCTTCTGGCTCATTTTGGGAACCCCCGTGTATATTCGGGGTAGTGGCACCATGTTGTCTGAGTCTAGGCGGTCGCGTCGGCTCCATGGGGCACCACCATCTTTCACCCATCATTCGGGAAGCCAGAGTCATGAAGTCGAAGTTATTTGCCGTCCTCGCATTCAGCATCGCCCTTTTTGTCGCACCGTTGTCAGGCTGCGGGTCCTCGGAAAATAAGGTCATGCCCAAGGATGATTCGCTGATCGATACTCCGGAAGAAATGGAACAGTACGACAAAGAAACCACCGGCAGCAGCGACGACGAGGATCAAAACTAGTTCGCTCCACTGAGCACCGTTTGATCACATTGGCAGCGACCTTTTCGGGTTGCTGCCATTTTTTTTGGACAAATGCGGGATTTCGGAGTGAATTAACTGCGGAAATTGCGCGATTTCGGCCGTGAAACAGGAAAGGGGAAAAATTCGCCACTAGGGCCCGCGAAGGCAGAATATTTGTTTACAGGAAGTCGTGGAACCGATATACTCCGACTGAGGGTGTACCCACCCTCACGTCACTTTTCTCTATTTTTTCTTTGGAGAGGTCCATGTTGAAGTCCTTTTCCGGTCGCCGCACCTCGGGTTTTACCCTGGTGGAACTGCTGGTGGTCATTGCGATCATCGGCGTTCTGGTCGGCCTGCTGCTGCCCGCTGTCCAGGCGGCACGCGAAGCCGCACGGCGTATGCAGTGCGCGAACAACTTGAAGCAAATCGGTATCGCGATCCACGATTACCACGATTCGTTCAAGAAGTTGCCCGTGCAATCGACCGGTACGATCAGCAACGGTTTCAGCCCCCGCCCCACCGGTCGTAGCCCGCAGCCGATCGGCGATAACGGCGGCAACTTGACGAACCGCTGGCGTCAATCCTGGATTGTCGGCATCTTGCCGTTCATGGAACAAGTTCCGTTGTGGGAGGAGATTAAGAATCCCTCGATCTTCAACGGTAATCAGTACCAAGAAATGGGTCCCGTGCCTTGGGACGGCAACTACACCCCTTGGCGTACGGAAATTTCCACCCTTCGTTGTCCTAGTGACCCGGGTGTCGGTGCTCCCGCACAAGCGCGAACCAACTACGCCGCCTGCATTGGTGATTCGACGGACTGGGTGAACTGGGGTTTCTGGCGTTGGCAAAACAACTCGTGGAACCAAGGCCACATTCAAAACGCGAACGCGTCGAACCGTGGTTTCTTCTACAACCGTCGCCAATTGTCACTGGCGGATTGCTTGGACGGTACCGCCAACACGATTGCTGCCGGTGAGCACGCAACCGACCTGGCCGACCGTAGCATTCGAACCGCTCCGATGTATGGTGCTGGATGGAACAACGTCCACAACAACCCGAGCTACGCGGTTGATCAAGGATGGAAGGATCCGCTGCGTCCGCTGTACTGGGATCCGACCATCGGAACCGGCGATTGCGGAACTCCGTGCTTGCGTTGGGATGGCTGGAAGCGTGGTTTCCGCTGGGCTGACTCGGTGCCGATCTACACCAGCTTTACGACCATTTTGCCGCCCAACCGCGAAGTCGTGATTGGCGGCGGCGGGGACTTCGACACGGGTATTATCCCGCCGTCGAGCCAGCACCCCGGCGGATGTCACGTGCTGATGGGTGACGGAGCGATTAAGTTCATCACCGATTCGATCGAAGCCGGTGACTCGACGCATCCTGTCGTACGCCTGAACGGTGACATGAACGCATCGAACGTCGGAACCCTGCCGGGTTCGAAGAGCCCCTACGGCTTGTGGGGTGCACTGGGCACGCGAGCCAGCAAGGAAGTCTTCGAAGGCGACTTCTAATCCGCCAACTGCGTTGCTTTAGACGCATCCGATTAAACTTCACGATCCTCCGTCATGCTTCGCATGGCGGAGGATTTTTTTTTGCCGCCCCCGAATCAACCAGCCACTTCCATGCCGTGCAACTCTGTCCGATTGGCCGTCGTTCTCGCGCTACTGATCATCAAACCGGCGTCCGCCGCGGACTTTCCCGATCCACCCAATCCATTGCAATCGACGCATTCCAAAAACGCGACCAAGACCGAACATGAAAGCCAACGTAGGCAATGGAGCGTGCCAATTCCGGGAAACGCGTTTCGAATTTTTCCCGCCCCAGAAACTGCCCCGCCCGATGCGCTCGGTGGTGTCGGACGAAATGGCCTGCGTTGGGGCGACGAAGACGCGGTCTATGCAATTTTTTTCCGAATCGATCGGCCGGCGAAACTGAATCTATCGCTCGTTGGCACGGCACCGGCCCAAGCGAATTTGGCCCAAGCGAATTTGGCCCAAGCGACTTCGCTGAACATCAGGATTGGCAAGCAGAGTTTCGATGTCAGCTGGCCCAAGGTTTCGGTAGCAAAGCAAGACACCACGATCCGCTTGCCCGATCCGATCGAGGTTCACCAGGCTGGTTACGTCCGAATGGAAATTCGAGCGAAAAGCATTTCAGACCAAGACGGCGAGCATCGTGGTCCGGATCCGGCTGGTTTTGGAACGCTTCGGCAGTGCGTGGTGTCGTCCAGCACGCCGGGTTTGAATGTTGACTTTGTCAGGAACAACGATGGCAACATGTTTTACTGGGGCCGACGCGGCCCGTCGGTGCACATGACCTACCAAACGCCGCCGGATCGATCGCTTGAATACGGCTATTGCGAAATCACGGTTCCGCCCGACCACGACCCCATTGGGTCGTACTTCATGGCATGCGGCTTTGGCGAAGGATACTTTGGGATGCAGGTCAACGGGCGGGTCGAGCGGCGAATTCTGTTTTCGGTTTGGAGTCCCTTTTCGACGAACGACCCCAGCGAGATCCCACCGGATCAACGCATCGTTTTGCTGGGCAAGGGATCGACGACCCGCGTGGGTCAGTTTGGCAACGAGGGCTCGGGCGGCCAAAGCTACGTGATTTATCCCTGGCAAGCTGGAAAAACCTACGGCTTTTTAATTCAGGTGCGGCCTAGCGACGATGGCACAACGCAATACGCGGCGTGGTTCCGCGAATGTTCCGAAGCGACGCATTCGGAAAAGCCATCCATTGCATCGGAGATTTCCGCGGGCACCCGGGCCTGGCGTCTGGTCGCTCGATTCCAGCGCCCCAAAACCCAAACATTCCTGACCCGATTCCATTCATTTTTGGAGAACTTTCAACCACGATTTGGCCATCTTGAGCGTTCGGGGCTCTGGTCCAACGTTTGGGTTTGCGACGTGGACGGGCAGTGGCATGCGTGCCGGCGAGCACGATTCAGCGTCGACGCGACCGGTGGCGGCAAACATCGACTGGACTATTCGGGCGCCGCAGTGGACGGCGGGTTTGTCATGCGAAACGGCGGCTTCTTTGCGAATCCGACGGCACCCGGAACGCTGTTCGCGTTGCCGCCCACCAAGCAGGTCCCACCGGATATCGATTTTGACGCCTTGCCTCGCGGGTCGGTTTCGGCAGATTGAGGTGGCATGGGCCGTCAAAAGGTTGGGGTTGCAGTCGAATAGGTTGACGCATCTCTTGTTCTCCCGGCTCCCCTCTCCCCCGGATCTTGGCGAGCCTAAGCGAGTCAAGAGCTGGGGGAGAGGGGGCCTGTTTGCCGTCCGCTGCAGAACGAGTGAACGTTCGCCGGCGCAGCGATGGGTTGCCGGAACACATCCGATTAAGCCGCCAGTGTCCAGTGAGCGGCGAGGCGCTAGAGCGGGCTGTCGGTTTAGTGTATCCATAACATGAGGGGGCGGTGCACCGTTCGCTTGAGTTGAAAGGTTTGGTATTCTCCGGACTGACGATCGCGACGCAGGAAACAACCCACCAAGGAAGCGACCATTGAGCCAGAGGCA
>JBCCRW010000145.1:0-12845 GCA_039201055.1 Planctomycetota bacterium
GATGCCCAGCCGATGCGATTCGCGTTGGCCAGTGGCGAAACGACGATCGGTCGCCATCCCGATTGCACCATCGTGGTCGACGCGGGCGCGGTTAGCCGGCTGCATGCGCGAGTGGTCCGGGAAGGTCCGGTCGTCAAGGTGGAGGACGCCGGCAGCCGCAACGGCACGTTCGTCAATGGCCAAATGCTTAGCGGACCGCACGCTTTGATGCCCGGTGATCGGATTCGCATCAGCGAGGTCGAATTTACGTTTCAGCATGAAGCCGATCACCGCACGCCGGGATCGCTCGCCGGTGCGAACGCATTTCTGGGTGGCTCGGATGATTCGCAGAACGTGACCTTTGACGGCCAACAATTCGGCGTGATGATGGTCGACGACGACGAAAGCGTCTCGCGTCCGTCGGTCGAATTTCGCAGCGACGGCGATAGCCTAAAAATGGTCGCCACGCCGGAGGCGAAATTGCAGGCCTTGATTCGCATCACGCAGAATTTAAGCAACGCGCTTGCGATTGATGACGTGTTGCCGGTGGTGCTGTCCAGTTTGTTCGAGATTTTCCCGGCCGCCGATCGCGGTTTTGTGGTCCTCAAGGGCGAAGATGATTCGCTCATCCCCCGCTGGGTCAAAACACGCCGCGGAAATGATGACGAAACGGTCCGCATCAGCCGCACCATCGTTCGCAACGTGATGGATCGCTGTGAAACGATCCTGTCGTTCGACGCGTCCGACGACAGCCGTTTTGACAGCAGCCAATCGATCGCCGATTTTTCGATTCGGTCTCTCTTGTGCGCGCCGCTGGTCAATTCCGATGGTGAACCCTTTGGTGTTCTGCAAATCGATTCGACTCGGGGACAGGGGCAATTCCGCGACGAAGACGTCGACTTGATGTCCGGCATCGCGACCCAGGCCGGCGTGATCATCAACAACGCGGCCATGCACGAACGAGCATTACAGCAACGCGAGGTGGAACAGGATTTGAAACTGGCCACCGACGTGCAAAGGGCTTTTCTACCGCGAAGTGCACCGGAGGCAAGCGGTTTCCGCATGGCCAGCCACTACCAGGCGGCCAACCACATCGGCGGCGATTATTACGACTACGTTCGCCTGCCCGACGGCCGGATCGCGATCGTGATGGCCGATGTCGTCGGCCACGGTGTCGCGGCGGCCATGTTTATGGCCAAATTAGCGGCCGAAACTCGATTTTGCTTGGCCAGCCAGCCCGACGTGTCCCGGGCCCTGGAATCGCTAAACGATCGAATGTCGGAAGTCCACGTCGATCGCTTTGTCACGCTCGCAATTGTCGTCATTGATCCCCAAACCGAAACGATGACGATCGTCAACGCGGGACACATGCCCCCCATCGTTCGCGACGCGGCGGGCAACTTGTGCGAACCCGGTGAGGAGGAATCGGGATTGCCGATCGCGATCGAAACGGGAATGGATTATCAAGCGGTCACGCATCCATTCTTGGTCGGCGATCTGTTTGTGCTTTATACCGATGGCGTGAACGAGGCGATGGACGCCAACGACGAAGAATTTGGGATCGATCGCGTACGAAAATTGGTCGCCCAATCGGGATCCGCCGAAGACATCGTCGGCCGCATCGTTCGCGAGGTGAAAAAACACGTGGGCGACGCGCCACCGTTCGACGATATGGCCCTGGTGGTGATTGAGCGAGTTGCCGTCGAAGAAAGCAAGTCGGAAGACCCCGACGGCGAGCATAGCAAGCTCGGAGCCGTGACCGCAGAAATCGAGCGTGATACGGCGAGTTGATCGCCGGACTTTCCTCAACACAAGCAGGCTTTGCCTACATCCGGTACGAGCCGTCTTCGCGAGGCACCTCGTCGGCGTCCAGGAAGGCGAGATGATCCGCTTCAAAGAAATAATCCATCGCCCAGCGGATCGGTACCAGCAGCGCGACGAAAATGGGGAATAAAATCTGCACCACCTTCGATGGACTGACATTGATAAAACACAGGGTGACCAAACAGACGGCTTGGACCAGGGTAAATTGGTGAATTGCCCTGGTGGGTACCCGGCGGGTGTAATGATTGATCGGGTACAACTTGCTGTCCATCAACCAATATCCCAGTCGATCCACAAATTGGATACCTCGGAGCGACACAAAACCCATGTATAGGAAGATTCCGTATAAACAAGCCATCGGCACATAATTCAAATACGGTAACGCCAACAGCGATAATCCGATCAAGATATGGATGGCCAGCGGTGTGACACGATTTTCATTGACATGGATGATTTCGTCGCGTGGTGAATCCCCACGAACGACCTCTGCGATCACCGCGAGCGCGCGGACATGGGCCAGCGAGCGTACCGTCGCCGCGACCATCCATGGCCAGCCAAACACACTGCACAAACCCACCAGTCCGCCAATGACGGCCAGATCCCAGTGATACGATTCGCCTCCGATCAGCCGGTTTTCGGAATTGTTGACCAGCCGGGCCGTAATATTTTGGGATAGATAAATCAGTACCGTTGCCAGCATTGCCGGCCCGGCGGCGGCCGCGATCATCCATCCCGGTACGTTCCATAAATCAACCGGCTGCAACAACGACGAACCGCCCGGTGAAACCGCCAGGGTGTTGATTGAATCGGCATCCCCGATCCACCACGCGACCGCGATCATGCCCGCAAGCGCGATGGACGGTCCAAAGTCGGCCAGGAATTCCCGCATCCAGGGAAACAGATATTTGCTCTTGCGAAAATCGGCCAACGTCATCGCGATATAGAACGTGCCGACCGCCAACACCAACGCCAATAAACCCTGTTCGTTTCCGCTCGGGTTGACGCCACGAAATTCGCCAACGATAGATTGGATGGCTTTGTAAATAAAGATGAATGACATCAACGCGGCGAAGATTTCATCGGTGAAACGCGTGAAGTATTTCATCCAGTTGCCGGCATTGGTCAACGCCAGCCCCAAGGTCATCACGGCAGTCCACAAACCGACCCAGCCGTAGATGCCCAGGAACTGGTCGGCATATCCGTTCTCTTTGCAAAGCTGATACAAGATCACGGTAAAGATTAGCATCGGGCCGATGCCGCCCAACACGATCAGCGGCCCGCCCGAGAATAATGCCCACAGCACGCCGCAAACGGCGGTGGCCATCAGCATTTTTGGGGCGTCGATCATGCCGCCGGTCTCCGCACCCATCAAGCCACCAAAGGTGACCGCCGGCGCCAGGCACGCAAAGAACATAAAGATCACCGATGCGATCGATTTGAAGCGCAGGCCATTTTTGAAATCTTGGCCGTAATGCGGCAGTCGCCGCTTCAGGTCCGATGCGATTCCGGCCAGCGGAACCGATGACGTCGCCAATCCCGCCGAAACTTTGCGGGGCTTGGGTGGCGCGGCCAACACGGTGCGTTTGGAATGTCGCTCGATGGCATTCAAAATGCCTTGACGATCCTTCGCATAAATCGACTCAAAGTGAAACACATTGTCGCTCATCAAGCGCGCGATGCCCGACAGGGTTTCAAGATGCTGAGCGGTTTGGTTGTTCGAACCCAGTAGGAGAAAGACGTAGCGGGTCGCGATGCCGTCGGGGGCGCCCAAATTGACAGCGTCTTTAAGCCGCACGAAGGCAACGACCGGCTTTTCAATCGAATCGTCGTAAAAGTGCGGAACCGCGGTCGCATGCCCGATGGTCGTTGGAACCGTCCGCTCGCGTTCCATCAGGCCGTCAACAACGGCCGCCCGCCGGCCCGCTTCCAAGCTTCCCGATCGGACCAAAAAATCGACGGTCTTTTCGATGATCTCGCCCATGTCCCGGGCTTCGAGATCCAAAATGCAATTGCCCTCGGCGATCGACTGGAACAATATCTTCAATGCAGCGGGTCCGCGAAACTCAAACGTCGTGGGCAGTTCGGATCATAGCCTAACCAGCCGCCGACTCGGCGTGGCGAACGAGCGTCGCGAGGGTGGCCTCCAGGTTTCGGTCTTGGTGAAATTCGAATCCCGTTTGACGCAGCTTGAGCGTCGACATTTCGCGACCCACGGGGGTTTCTTCGCCCGTCCAGTTGCCATGGATCCCGCGAAGCCGATCAACGATCGTGGCGATGCGGTGCCGCGACACCCAGCCACCGGTGCAATGAAAGGTTTGCCCGGCCACCGTGTCAAAGGGCAGCCCCACCAGATGCAGCGCCGCGCCGGCCGCATCGCTTGCCGCGACCCATTTGCCACCACCGGAAACGGACACGGTTTCGCCCGCGACGATGGAACGGACCAGATCAAAACCCCGCGAGGATTCGATCGGGTCGTCGAGACCATAGATCGACGTGGGTCGCAGCGTGCAGGCGGCCAGTGGTGGTGCGGAATCGATACCGCGGTGGTCGCGCGGCTTGTCGTTTCCGCGGAGTGCTGCAGCTAGCCTATCGAAGCTTTCAATTTTCCCATCGAAACTTTCAGCTTTCCCATCGAAACTTTCAGCTTTCCCGTGAAAGCTTTCGATCAAAATTTCGACGCTGGCTTTTGCGGTCCCGTAAACCGATGTTCCGGTACGCGGGTGACTTTCGCAGATCGGGCCATCACCATGGATTTCACCGAACACCGCACCCGAACTAATAAACACAAAGCGTTTCACCTGACACTCCGCAGCCGCCTGCAACAGCGCCGCGGAACCGGCCACGTTGGTCTGGGCGTAGGCCTGGGGATCGCCTTCTCCGCCGATGAAGGAATCACCCGGCGTCCACCAACCGGCGTGGATCACCGCGTCCTGGCCATCGCACAATTCAAGCGCCGGACCGATGTCCGGTCCCAGGCGTCCTCGAACGACACGAATCGACGGGCCGTCTGTGGTTGAAACGACGTTGCCGGCTTCGGTCGTTGTTGACGGGTTTTGGGGCGACCCACCGGCCGACCAAATGCTCAGTTCGTGTCCCGCTTGACGTGCCGCTTGAGCGATGTGCCGTCCAAGAAATCCCGACGCACCGGTCAACGCAATTTTCATACTTGCTCGAGGAACTGGCTACTCGCTCAGATCCTGGATCTCCAATTCGTCCGCTTCATCATCACCACCGGCGAATAATTGTTCACAAGGGACGACCTTTTCGAAACCCGGCGGCAATACGGGAATCGGCTCTTTTTCATGGGATGTCTGACGACGCTCGATCAATTCTTCGCGAACTTGATTGAATGAAGTGGCCATGTCTGCCCAATAATCGCCATCGCGAAAAAAGATCGGACGTTTGCTTTCGCCATCGGCCAAACGCCGCAATTCGCGTCGCAAACTGTACACCGGACCGGCGAAACGATTTGTCGTTTTGAGCAAATCATAGATCATGATCGGCGTCAGCATGATGAAGCCGGGCAACCAATAAATGGATTGTTCGGTGATGCTTTGCAGGACATCGACGACGCCGCGGTCTTCATAAACACTTGCCTCTTCGACCACCACGATGGTCAAAAAGTAAACGGCGGCACCGATCGCGTACAGGAAGACTCGCCGGAGGAGTTCACTCTGGACTTCGCCGTCGACAAATAGCTGACGTCGCAGGAACGCCTGGTTGGTTTTCAAATTCATGCCCGTGCGGCGTTTGCCAATCCCTAGTTGGCCGCCGAGATGGCCGTTGCGCTATCGGTGAAGCTATCCGAGGTGGCGCTGCTGAGCGTCGATACGGCGCCCAGGCACGCGACGACAATCAACGCCAACATGACGGCATATTCAACGGCGGTGGTGGCGTCCTCGTCTGTCCACAAAGAACGAATCGTCGAGATCACGTGAAGAACCATGATGGGAGGGCGGCGACGGGCAATTGCCAAAACTCTAGAACGCGGCGACCCCCGAGGTCGGCAACTTCCGCCCACCCGGGCGACGATTGTGCGGCGGCGAACCAAACGTGGGTGGATTCGTAATGATCGTGCCGGTTCTCCGCCCTGCTCGGTCTTTCCAATCCGACCTGCTCCCGGCTTCCAATCCGACCTGCTCGGTCCTTCCAATCCGACCTGCTCCGGGCTTCCAATCCGCCCTCCAATCCGCCCTGCTTCATCCTTTTCATCCGCATGGTACGCTGGCCGCATGCTTGGACCGATTTTTTATCGCGAGGCGGCCGTCCAGCCGCGACGCAGCGCGACCTATGTGGCTCGCGGCACCTACGTATTGACCCTGTTTGTCCTGTTGTGCACCGGGTACCTGGTGCTTGACGGGTCGCGTTCGCTGGGTGGCGTTGGCGATTCGGCACGCTTCGGCGGATGGATTTTTTCGATCCTGGCACCGCTGCAGTTTCTGGTCCTGACCGCGTTGGCCGCCGTGGGTGCGGCCAGTAGCGTGGCCCAGGAAAAGGATCGCCGCACGTTATTGCTGCTGCTAATGACCCGGCTTAGCGGCACCGAATTGGTGGGCGGGAAACTGGCTGCGACGCTGCTGGGGCCGCTGGCGATGCTGGTCGCGGCATTGCCGCTGTTCTTGGCACTGCCGATCTTGGGCGGCGTTTCGCCGGGTCAGGTCCTTTCGGTCACCGCCGTCACCACCGTCAGCGTGCTGTTGGCGGCCGCGGTGGGGACCATGATGGGACTTTGGCGCGAGAAAACGTTCCAGGCGATCGCGATGACCGTCATGACGCTGTTGATCTACATCGCCATCGGGCACGCCTTGGGCACACTGCTGCGGCTACCGGAATGGTTGCGGATTGGGTTGTCACCGCTGGCCGCATTGGCGTCGGCGGCATCACCGCTGTCCAGCTTGCTGCCGGATGCCGCGGCGGGGGTGTCGTTGTTTGTGATTTTAAACGCGGCCTTATTTCTGCTGGTCACCATCGTTTCGATTCGCAAGGTGCGTCATTGGAACCCGTCGCGGGATATTCGGATCAAGCCCGTCGATCCGGAAACCGGCAGTGATTTGGCAGCCGCCGAAGCCGCCGGCGAAGCCACACCCACGACGTGGAAGGTGCGCGAGCCGCGCCCGGTTTGGAACAACCCGATCCTGTGGCGGGAGGTTCGCACCTGGGCGTATGGTCGAAAGATCGTGTTGATACGCGTGGCATTTCTAATGATCTTCGCCATTGTCGCGGGCATCATCGTCACGCAAATTCAAAACGGCACCGCGTTTGAACCGGGCGGCCGGATCGGTCGTGCGCTGCCGGCGGTCACCTTGCCGATGGCCTTGCTGGGTGTGGTCAGTTTGGTGTTGGTCAACGCCTTGGCGGTCAACAGTGTCACCGGCGAACGCGACGGTTTGGCCCTGGACCTGCTTTTGGTCACGGATCTCAGACCCTCCGAATTTATTTTTGGAAAACTGGGTGGTGTGTTTTACGTCGCCAAAGAAATGATTTTGTTGCCGATTGGGCTGATCATTTTTCTGGCCGCTCGTGACGTTATGACCTGGGAAAATGCGATCTATGCGGTCCTGGGCGCGTTCGTGTTGTACGTCTTTGTGTCGATGCTCGGTGTGCATTCGGGGTTGAACTATGTCGCCAGCCGGACGGCGATTTTGGCCAGCTTGGGGACGGTGTTTTTTCTTTGTGTCGGCATCGCGGTTTGCATGACGATCATGGTCAGCTTTCGCGGATCGTTTCAGTATCAGTTGCCGCCGTTCCTGGTCATGATTTTGGGCGGCGGCGCGGCGTTGTTCGCGGCGATTGGTTGGCGGAATCCATCGTCTGCGGTGCTGATGTCTTCGATGATGTTGCCCATGGTGACGTTTTACGCGATCACGCAGTTCATTTTGCAAACGGACAACTTGTATGTCTTTGTGACGCTCGCATTCGGCTACGCCTTCACCACGGCGGCCATGATGATTCCCGCGCTTTCGGAATTTGATGTGTCTCTGGGTCGCGATCGGAAGGCGGGCGGGGAAGGCGGGTGAGCGAATTGTCGGCAATGTGGCCGCACGCCACGGCGATGCTGCTGCTGATTGTCGGAAGCGCCCTGTTTAGCGGCAGCGAAGCGGCCTTTTTTTCGCTTAGCAAACGTCAACTGCGGACGCTTGCCCGCGGCCGGTGGAACGCGCGGCTGGCGGCCCGATTGATGACGCGACCGGATCGCTTGTTGTCGTCGGTGCTATTTTGGAATTTGGTCATCAACATGACCTATTTCGCCTTGGCCGCCGTGATCGCTTCGGCCGCACCCACGCAGACTTTGGCGGTCGGAATCACGGTGGTCAGCCTACTGGCGATCATTTTTTTCAGCGAAATGTTGCCCAAAAGCTTTGCGTTGCTGGCGCCGATGTATGTTGCCGCCGTTGCCGCCGCCCCGCTGACGGTCGCGATCCGTTTGGTTTCGCCGCTGCTGCCCGCGGTGACGCTGATCGGCCGGTTGATCGCGCGTTTGATTTGGCCCAATCTGGAAGATGAACCGGAGCTCGATCTGGAGGACATTCGTCGGGCAGTCGACTTGGGGACCGACGACGCCGCCCTGCGGGCTCGTGAGCGGATGGCATTACGCGAATTGGTGCTGTTGGCCGAAATTCGCGTGGGGGAAATCATGCGGACACGATCGCGATGGCCGCGAATCGAGGACCCCAGCGGCAATGGCCTGTTGTTGGACCCGCGGGATCGCGGCGATTTTGAGTCCTCCAACTATGTGTTGGTTCACGATCGCGAGACCGATGAGGTTCACGGGACCATCCCGGTCCGTATGTTACGTCCCAACCAGATGGACACTCTGGGCGACGCCGTCGAACCGGTGCTTCATGTACCCTGGTCCGCGCGGGCCTCGCAGGTGCTCGATCAATTGAATCAAGAGGATTATTCGGTCGCCGTCGTGGTCGATGAGTTTGGCCACTGGATGGGCGCGTTGACGATTGACGATTTATTGCGTCGTGTACTGCTGCCACCGGACCGTCAACGCGAAGATGGCACGACGTCGATCACCGTGATCGAAGACGGCTTGTGGCAGGTGGCAGGGGACACCAGTTTGCGAGATTTGGCAAAACATTTGGATGTGGAAATCGATGCCGAGGGCGTCACGACGGTTGCCGGGTATTTGCAGCGACAAAATGAACGCATCCCACGGGTCGGCGACGAGGCGGAATTTGAATCGTTTGTCTTGCGTGTGGAAAGCGAAGACGCACCGGGCATTCGCGTTCACGTCAGACAATCGGATGAACCGGAGCCGGAATCATGATGGTGGCGGCGTTGTTATTCCTGGGCGGCTTGGCAGCCAGCGCTTTTTTCTCGGGCAGCGAAACGGGGCTGTACCGGGTCTCGCGAACACGCTTGGTGCTGGACGCGCTGGCCGGATCCCGTTTGGCCCGTGGCTTGGTGTGGTTGATCAATCACCCTTCATTCTTTGTTGCGACGGCTCTGGTGGGCAACAACCTGGCCAATTACTTCACCTCGCTGGGAGTCGTGGTGGCCGTGGACATGGTTTTCCAAGCCGGCGGATCGGCCGAATGGCTGGTGCCGATGCTGGTTTCGCCGCTCGTGTTTGTGCTGGGCGAATTGGTTCCCAAGCATTTGTTCTTTCGCGCGCCGTATCGCTTGATCACCCTGATCCGCTTGCCGCTGCTACTGGCGGCGGCGTTGTTTTCACCCGTCGCAATGGTGCTGAGCTATCTGGGTCGGCTGCTGCAACAGATCACCGGGCAACCAGCGTTTCGAGTTTCGCTGATGATGGGACGCGGCGAATTGGACCGGGTTTTGAAAGATGGGCACGAGGCGGGAATCTTGGAACCCGGGCAAAGGATTTTGGCGACCAAGTTGTTCGAGGTCGGCCAGCGATCGGCGATCAGCTTCGGTGTCCCGGTGGGCCGTCTGGCGACCGTCGAAACGCCCATCGATATCGACGCGGCACGGCACCTTGCCCGGCGTCACAATCACCCCATCATCTTGGTAAGGCGTGAGCAAACGATTATCGGATTCATCTGGTATGCGGATTTGTGTACCCAAGATCCCAAGTATCCCATTCAACCGGTGGTCATGGGGCGAACCGGTGAACGCCATCTTGCCATGCTGTTGCGGATGTACGATGCCGGCACCGACGTGGCGGTCCTGCGAGACGAAAAAAACCAGGTTCGCAGCGTTGTCACGCGACGACAACTCGTGCAACCGTTGATGAAAGCCGTTTGAGCGGGCACGAACCCGACGCGACGAATCGGGATACGTCGAACATAATGGCGGGCGCCTGATGAACAGACTCGCCTGATGAACACGATCACCTGATGAACAAGATCGCCTGATGAACAAGATCGCTAACCCTTCCTCCAGCCCCGGCGTTGTGGTGTACGGACTGTTTTTGGAAACCGCTGTTGTTGCCAAGCAAATGATGACGCGACATCGCGGAATCTTGTTTCGACTCGGGTGCTTGGTGATGCTTGCCAGTGCCGCCAACAATCTGCCCGCCGATCCGCCTGGATCGGACCCGAAACCGAGCTCTGAGGCCAAAGAAGAAACGCAACAAGTCGACGATTCCGCCGGAAAGTCGCTTCGTGAGGCCGCCAGGATCGGTGACCTGGCGGTCGTCGAAGCCCAGTTGGCCGCCGGAGTGCCCGTCGATGCCCCGTCCCGCTACGGAGTCACTCCGCTGGCAAACGCCAGTCACCACGGGCACGTGTCGGTCGTCAAACGTTTGCTCAAGGCCGGCGCCGACCCCGACGCGAACGACAAATTTTACGATGCATCGCCGCTGGCCTGGGCGGTCGCCCAGGGCCACGTCGAAGTCGTTGGAGCGCTGATCCAGGCGGGCAGTAAACAACTTGACGACGCGATCGAGCTGGCAATCGACAAGCGGGATCTACCGCTGACCCGAGCCATTTTGGAAAGTCCACATCGAACCGACAAACAGGTTCGTTCGCTGTATCAACGGCTTGTTGAAGATTCGAAGGACAAGGATTCGGAAGACGATGCCCAACGGGCCGGAGCGGATCCCATGCTGGACATCGTGCGGGAAGCGTTCAACAAATTGCCCAAGCTGGAACCGCCCAAACCGCTAAGCAAGAGCCAGCGAATGCAAATCGCCGGAAAGTATCGCAACGATGAAACCCAGTTTCGCTGTGAAGTCGATGCGGCGGATCAATTGGACCTGTTTGTCAATGACCAGGATCGATCGTTGACGTTTTCCTACATCGGGAAATTAAGTTTTGAATCCGGCAAAATGACTTTGCAATTCGAAATCAGCGGCGACGATCCCGCGGAATCCCTGGTGTTCTCGCGGGGCGATGTCCAGCGGCGGTACGAGCGTGTGCGTGAGACGTCGGCGGAGAAGGAGACAAAGCCGATGCTGAAATCGAAAACCGACGCTGCGGATGAATCAAAGATCAAGGTGGCGGCCAAACCCTCCCCAGCGGCGGCAAAAAACTCGCCCGCCGAATCCATCGAATCGCTCGGCCTGGATCAAAACGATTTTGATCTCAGCGCCGCGATGTGGGGCCAGTTCCGTGGCCCGATGAGTCGCGGCGTTGCACCGGAGTCGCTCCGCACATCCCAGTGGGATCTGGAAAATCGTGTGGGTGTGGTTTTCAAAACGCCCATCGAAGGATTGGCCACATCGTCACCCATCAGCGATGGGAAGCGGATTTACATCACCAATGCGCGGCCGCTGGCAAAACCCAAGCCCGCGAATCCACCCAAGTCCGCAAATGACCCCGAGCTTGCAAATGACCCCGAGCTTGCGGGTGATAGCGACGAAGCCGAACCGGATAAAAGCGAAGCCGATGGATTTCGCACCGGAGCCTACGGTGATGTCGGCAGCGTCGACGACGATCGCCAGTGGCAATACGAAGTCGTGGCCATTGACGCCGACGATGGGTCGGTCGTTTGGACGCGTGTCGTCGGCACCTCGGTCCCCAAGGTCGCTCGCCATCCCAAGAGTAGCTTTGCCAA
This sequence comes from Planctomycetota bacterium, assembly GCA_039201055.1. GTDB lineage: Bacteria > Planctomycetota > Planctomycetia > Pirellulales > Pirellulaceae > Rubripirellula. Next base: position 11,776 of record JBCCRW010000145.1, read on the forward strand.
CTGCACGCCCGCGACGGACGGAAAAACCATCGTGGCCTGGTTTGGCGGCGAAGGTCTGTATGCCCTCGATCGCGATGGCAACGTGCTTTGGAAACGAGACCTGGGAAAACTCGATAGCGGCTGGTTTTACGATCGCAGCTACCAGTGGGGTTTTGGCAGCAGCCCCGTCATCGCGGGTGATCGAGTGTTCCTGCAGTGCGATGTGCAGGACCAATCGCGGATCTTGGCCTTGGATCTTGAATCCGGAAAGACGCTGTGGCGAACCGAGCGTGACGAGATTCCCACTTGGAGCAGTCCGGTGGTGGTTCGCCGCGACGCGTTTGCCAAGCAACGTGATCCAAAGCGGGCGGTCGTGGAACCGCATGCGGATTTCGACTACGTCGTTGTCGCCGGTACCCAATCGTGCGCCGCGTACCGCTGTGATAACGGTAAACAGCTGTGGTCGGTCGGTGGGTTCAGTGAAATCATGGTGCCGACGCCCCAAATTACCCCCGGCCAGATTCTGCTGTGCAGCGGCTATCGTCCGGTGCAGCCGATCCTGTCCATCGCCCACTCGATTCGTGGCGACTTTGAACTTCCCGACGCAAAGATAACGGAACAGGACGCCGACACCGATGGCGACGGCATTCGTTGGTATCGCCCCAGCGGTGCCCCCTATATGCCGACACCGGTGATTGATCGCGGTCTGTTGTACATTCTTTCCAACAGTGGCATTGTGACGGTGTTGCGGATCGACAACGGCCAATCGATTTACAAAAAACGATTGTCCGGCGGCGGCCGTGCTTATTGCGCATCGCCCGTGATCGTGGGCGACCAACTGATTTGCATTTCGGAAACCGGTGTGGTGACTTCGCTTCGCACCGGAGTGACTTTCGAAAAAATCGCTCAGCACGAATTGGGCGACGCCGTCCTGTCGTCGCCGGCGGTCGTCGGCGGAAACTTGATCGTTCGGGGCGAGGATTTCCTTTGGTCCCTGGGTAACGGGTCGCTGGGTAACGGGTCGCTGGGTAACGGGTCGCTGGGTAACGGGTCGCTGGGTAACGGGTCGCTGGGTAACGGGTCGCTGGGTA
>JBCCRW010000146.1:0-12839 GCA_039201055.1 Planctomycetota bacterium
AGGCCAAGCAGCAACGCGATCAAGGCCAGCGACATGAGCAAACAACGCCATTGGTCGTCGATCAGCGATCCGACCAAACGCGATGTCAGCCGGTAGTAACCGGCGACATACGGATCTTCCGATGCGATGTTCGCATCTTCGGCTTGGATGTTCGCGTTAGCGGTATCTGGGTTCGCAGCCGCGGTGTCCGGGTTTGCTTGACTCGAACTCAAGCGAAAGTCTTCCACTTTGGCGACCACCGCATCGATCAATTCTCGCTTCTGGATGTTGCTAAGCGTTTCACTTGCCCGCAACATGATGCGAAAGGGACGTGTGTTTGCACCGGAGCCGGAAGCGTCGTCTTCGGGTCCCAAAAGGGCCGCATAAAAGTTTGGTATTTCGGCCTGCATAAAACGCAGCCGGACACCGGGCGAAACAAAACGCATCAGCGGTACGGCGGATGCCACCGCGTCGGCGTCGGCCAGGGAGAGCACCTTGGCGAGCTTGGCGTCACCGGAGACACGGATCGCCCGCAGTTCCTTTTGCAACACGCGAATGTCTCGCATGTCATCGCGGCTGATTTCTTGTGGCACCGGAATCACGATGTCCCAGATGCCGGCGCCGCCCAGTTCGCGTTCGACAACCGAATAGTCCTTGGCGATGTCGGAATCCGGGCGAAAGTTCTTCAAAAAGTTCGCCTCGATATCGCTGTGGGATAATCCCCAGGTGGTCAGCAAGGTCACCAAGGTGGCCAGTGTGATCGTGGCATAGCGATATCGGATGGCAACGCCGCTAAGCATGCCGGAGCCATCGGCCAACCATCGATGCAGCCGACTTTCCAGCGTTTGCTGGCGTCGCCGCGCGATCATCGACAAGATCAGCGGCGCGAAACCCAGCAGGCCCAAGGGAATCACGGTGATTCCAAGCGCCATCATGCATCCGAATTGTCTCACCGGAGCGATTTGGGATGCCTGCAAAGCGAAGAAACCACCTGCCGTAGTCAAGCACGTCCAAAAAATTGGCTTGGCGGTCCGGGTGATCGCGCGGCCCGCCGCTCGTGTTGGCGGAAGCCCCCGTTTCAAATAACGCCGGTGTGCGACGGCCAGGTGCAGGGTCGATGTCACCGTCACGATCATCAACACCGATGTCAGGATTGACGAAACAAGGGATAGCGAAATCCCCAGCATCACCAAACTGGCACGCGTTATCGCCACCGCCCAGGCAATGACGACCAACGACAGGACCACCCAGCCAAAATGCCGTAGCGACAACATCAAGACAATGGCCAAGAGCGCGGCAATGAACTGCGTTAAACGCAGCGAATCGTCCTCGATCAAATCAAACGCGTCACCAATCAACAACGATTCGCCAACGACCGAGACCGATTGCAAACCGTCCGCCGCCAGGGCGTCGGCTTCGGCGCGAATCTTCCGCGACGCGGCTTCGGCTTGATCCGGTGCAAGCATCAGTACGACGGCCGCGAAACGGTAATCCGCCGAATGGGTGTAGCCGGCGAACATGCGATCGAATCCGCGTGCGACTCGATTGTTTCGATCGAATAGGGCCGGTCGCGAAGACGAAAATGGCAGCTTCGAAACGATGCGTTCCAAAATGGCGGGCGACAGGATCGCGTTGACACCGTCAATTTCCAACAGCCGTTTTCCGATGTCGGCGTTTCGCTGGACACCTTCTTCGGTCCGCAGATTGGGTTCCGCGTAGGTCAGAATCACGATGGGCTCGCGGCCCAAACCCGCCTGCAGCTTGCGTTGGTCCGTCATCACCGGGTCACCGGGGGCAAACAGTCCATCGATGGTGCGGTCGGTCGATAATTGACGTCCGTGCCAGGCGGCCAACAGGCCGACCACGACGCTGATCGCGAATAACGCGCCCTGGTACTGGAGCACCCATTTGACCCAGTTGGCCGTGCCCTGCCGTGTCGAAACGCGGTTTTTGCGCCCCTCGGCCCCGTGTGATTCCTCGATTGGACTCAACGCGCGTTCCGGCATGGGATCATCGAATTCGCTGCCTTCACGCTTGGCGAAGGGGTGCCGCATGATGAAGGTGGGCCGCAACGCCGAATCCGATTTGGGCCCCGATCGTGTTTTGAGCTACGATACCCGCCGCGAATCTTGACGCGTTTCGGTCCAACCAACATGACACCCTTCCAAACATTTTGACCATGGCAAAACAATGCCGCTGGGGCATTCTCGGCGCCGCCAACATCGCGATGAAATTGTGGACGGCGATCAAGTCTTCGGGAAGTGGATGCGTGCGGGCGGTCGCCAGTCGTGATGCCGCCCGCGCGGCCGAATTCATCCGGCGCTGCCAAGCGGATGATCCGATGGTCGATTCACGGTATGATCCGCAGGTCGTCGATGCCGTTGGTGGTTACCAGAACCTGCTGGATCGCGACGACATCGATGCCGTTTACGTCCCGCTGCCGACCGCGGCGCGGGCCCAGTGGGTGATCGCCGCGGCGCGGGCGGGCAAGCATGTGCTTTGCGAAAAACCGGCGGCCGTGAATTTGCAGTCGCTGCAAACGATGCTGGACGCTTGTCAGCAGGCCGGCGTGCAGTGGATGGACGGGGTCATGTTTGATCACTCGGCGCGGATCGAGCCGGTCGCCGAACAGGCCCGCACCCATCTGGGCGACATCCGCCGAGTGGAATGCCATTTTTCGTTTTTGGCCGATAAGGATTTTGAATCCAATATCCGTGCCGATTCCCGTTTGGAGCCCCATGGTGCCCTGGGCGATCTGGGTTGGTATGGCATTCGATTCGTCGATCATTTGCTGGGGCAGCAACTGCCGCAGCGGGTTCGTTGTGGGATCCGTCGCACCGTCGGCGACGGCGTCCCATCAGAATGCTTCGCTCAAATGGAATCCAGCGAAGGTTGGATCGCGGAAATTTTTTGTTCGTTTCACTCCGTCAATCGCCAGACGGCCGTCATCACGGGAACCAGCGGCTATCTGAGTTTGGACGATTTTGTTTTGCCCATGACCGGTGGCCGCAGTCGCTGGGACATCCATCGACACCATTTGGACATCCAGGGAGGCCGGTGGACCTTTGATCGTCGCGATGAACGGTGCTATGTCGACGAAGCGCCCAGCGGACTGCCGGGCGCCCAGGAAGTGACCATGATCCGGCGGATGAACGATTTGGTGCTGATCGGAAACCGTGATCACTGCTACGTGTCGCGGACCCTGCGGACCCAGACCGTGATGGACGCGATGCGGGCCAGTGCCGCTCGGAATGAACAATGGATTGAACCGGAGAACGTGTAGCTTCACGAAATCTGGGATTTTCCAAAGATCAAGCCGCCGGCGCTTCCTTCGTAACCTAGCCTCCCTGTGTCCGCTCGCTCCGCCGGCAAGGGTATTATGGCCGCTTCCACATATTCTGCTGCTAACGCCTGGAGCGATCCGTCGCTACATTCGGCCAACGAAGCATCCGGCGGCCATGATCCAAGTTCGACGGCATCGCTCGCGACCCTTGCCGATCGCCAGGCCATTGATGACGCGACCGGCCGAACCCAAGGTGCGATCGCACGATCGACCCCGCGGGGCTCGGTGCTGATGGCACTGAAGCAGTTGTCGGTGATGTCGTCCAACGGCATGGAGATTGCCGACGCGCTCGAAGCGGTCGCGGAGACGTGTCCGGACCCGCGTTTGGCGGCCGACCTGGACGACATTCTTGAAGCGGTCGGCGGCGGGACGATGCTTTCGAGCGCCGTGCAGCGACACGGCAGTTGTTTCCCGCGATCGCTGGCGCCCATGTTGGCCGCCGCCGAGGCCAGCGGAAACGTGCCCGAGACGATTCAAAAAGCCAGCAATCGGATGCGTGATGAAATGCAGATGCGTGGCACCATCCTGGGTGCGATGATTTATCCGCTGTTGTTGGTCGGCACGTCGGTGGTGGTGTTGTTGGCCTTGATCTTGGGCGTTTTGCCCCAATTTGCCGGCGTTTTCGAATCGATGGGACGCGACGTTCCCGGTCCCACGGCATTCCTGTTGTCCCTGGGAACATGCGCGCGACGATACTGGATGATTGGCGTTCCCGTCGGCATCGCGATGCCGATTGGGTTGTGGTGTTTCCGCCGCCATCGGTGGATCGTGGGTCCGATGGCGACGTTTTGGATGCGGGCGCCGATGGTGCGTGGCGCGTATCGGTCGCTTCAGGCGGGCCGAAATTTCCGAACGATTGCGGCCATGGTGAGCGGCGGGGTGCCGTTTTTGACGGCCGTTCAAATGACGCGGGATGTCGTCGTCGACCCGTATTGGCGTGGCCTGTTAGATGACGTCGAAGCGGCGTTGGTGGACGGGCGAGCGGCCAGTGAGGCTTTTTTTGAGGTCGACTTTTTGCCACCCGAGGCCGCGTCGCTATTGGCCACGGCGGAAAAAAGTGGTCGGGTCGCCGAAACGCTCGAAGACGTCGGCAGCTACTACGAGGAAGAGGCCGCGCGGCAAATGAAACGGCTGATCACGATGTTCGAACCGCTGATCATCTTGGGCATGGGCGTTGTCGTCGCTGGAATCGTGCTATCGGTGATGCTGCCGTTGATGGATGTATCGACGATCAGCGGCTAGGGGCGAATTCTTCCGGCGCGCCCGCCCGGCGTGACCTATATCGAAACGTTGAATTCGTACTCGATCCCATCACCCAACGAGCGTGAACGTCCTGGTCCGCCCTCTGCAGTCCTTCCGAAAACGCCGCACCACTTCGCGCTGTCGCGAGGTCCTGCGCGTGGCGTTGGATCTGGGCGTCGAAGGCGGCATCCTGGCGATGCGGCATCCCCAGCAACCACAAACGCCTAGCGCGCTCGAATTGGATGACACGGTCTATCGCCTGCAACCGACGGTCCTGCCGCCACGGCAGGGAACCGATCTGGCCGGCCATGCAACTGACTTGGCCGAAGACGCGATCGAAGGTGAAACGCAAACCGATTGGCAACCGATCTTGTCGGGCCTGCCCCAGTTGGCCGCAAGCGGCGACGTCGATACCTGGGTCACGTTGCCAAGTTTTTGCTTCAGCGGCGCGACACGGCCCCGCAGCTACGACATGGTGGAACCTGAGGATCTCGGTCGGCTATCGGCGTCCTGGTTGATTCCCGGCCGGGAAGATCCCGAACAAGATGCGTCTGGCTGGGTCGGCGAGTTGTATGCCGAACCCCGACAGGTCCACGGCATCGCCGAGACGCTTTGGCGACAAGGCTATCAAGTTTCGCACGTGCTGCCACGCGGGCTGGCGATTCGTTTGGCGGTGAAAAACTTGGCATTGCACTCGAGTACGACCGTGTGTTGGGTGGGACCCGATGGCGGCGAGGTTAGTGTCGGGGTGCGGCGCGATAGCTTGATCAATCGATTTGTGGGCGAGGTTCCCGAGGGCGACGCGGCGGCACTCGGCTTGGCCGACCGCGTGGCCGAACAGGCCCGAATCGCATTGAATTTCGCGTCCCGGATTCGCCCCGAGATGTTTGACGACCAATCCCCGATCACCTTGGCTGGCCCCTGGGCCGCCGTCGAAGACGTCCCGGAAACCTTTGCCGCCATCACGGGTCGACGGGTTGCCCTGTGGCAACCGAAATCCAGTCAGGCGGCATCACCGTGTGCACCCTGGTCGGCACCGGCGATCCCCACCTGGGAATCCGCCGCCGCGAAGTCCCTGCATTGGTTGGCCGAAAATGCCTGAATCGGTCGCCCCGAAGCGCGTGGCAAAGCATGCTCGAAGTGCGTGGCAAAGCATGCTTGAACAATACAGCGTTCTGCCAAACTCGTACGCCAATTTCCGGCGGCTGGAACGGACTCGATTGCAATGGGCCGGCGTGACCGCGTTGGCCTTTGGCCTGGCGATGGTCGCCACCGGCGTTCGGTACCAATCCCACCGATCGATCCAACGCGACGCTCGCCGCGTCCAGCGTGGGGTGCAACCGGTGTTTCGCAATCGCTCGGAAACCCGTCGATTGGTTGACGAAAATCAGCGTTTGCAACAAGTCATCGACTCGCTTTCGAACGCCACCCCGGATGACGGCTTTCCCCACCTTGTCGCGCATCTTTGCCAATCGCATCGCGGGATTGATCCGATGCGTATCGAGCGGATGCGATTGGACATGGTCCAGCGACAATTCACCTTCGACGTCAACGCGGCGCCGCCTCAATTGGATTCCTGGGTGGGAAAACTGTCCTTGTTGCGGGGCGTTTGCGATGTCGACATGCCGGCGACCGGTGTGCAAAAGGGCCAAGTTCACCCGCGACGTTTGCGAATCCGCGGACAATTGCACCCGCTGCGTTTTGTATCGCCAGTCGGGCCCATCGCCGGCGCCCCACAGGTCGCGCAAGCCAAGCACGCGGTGAGGTTCAAACCGTGACGGAAGCTTCGCCGATTTCCCTGGACCTGGATCGACCCCCGCCAACGAAGACGCGGCCGCATCGTCGCGACCGCCGCAGCTGGCTGGCAAAGCGGCGCGCGGAAATCAAGGTTTGCTTCGACACCGAATCGAAGTGTCGTTGGATCGGCATTGTGTCCAGCAGCTTGCTGGTCACTTGGACCCTGGTGGCGACCTTTTGGCCTTTGGACACGCCGTCGGTTCGGATTGCCGGCGGTCCCGAATTGGCATGGGGCGAAGCGGTCAGCCTGGCGTCGTCGGCCCCGCAATGGTCCGGTGCCGTTGCCAAGCAACGCGATTTGCAAGTCCAGATGATTCGCCAGCGTGACCGCTTGGGCCGGCGACTGGCGGGCTACCGCACGTTGCAGACCGTACAAAATGACCTGCATCGGCACGCGAAGACGCATCAATTGGAATTTCGAATGGTCGAAACCTCCGAACGCCGCACGATGCAAACCTGGGTCGCCGACACGCTCGGCTGTACCCTGCACGGCCACACGCGAAACGTGATGAACTGGATGGCGGATCTGTCACGACCCGAAGTGTGTGCTGAAGTGCTTAACGCAGAGTTCGTGGAATCCGACGCACGGGGTTTCATCCGCGTCACCGTGACCCTGCGGGCGTTCAGCCTGCATCAAGATTTCGTAATGGACGGCGCGTCATGAGTCGTCAAACGTCCAACCGGCGTCACTCGAATCGGGGCACGACAGGTCGCCGCGTTAGCACGTCGCGAAAGTCGGGCCGCGCGAGCATGAAGCAGCGTCGCGAGCGGAATCGGCAACGACGCAATGTTTTGTTGATCGTCGTGTTGTCGATTGGTCTTGTGATCGCCATTTTGACCATGCCCAAAACGGAGTCCGATCATGGTTCCGTTGCCGGTACGACGAACACGCAAGGTCATGTTTCGCTTGCGGCCAATCCGGGGACCGCTTCCAAGTCATCCGCGTTGACCGATGGTGACTCCGGTGCAAATGAAAGGAATGATATCGCGGCGGATTCCCCCGTGGATGAATCGGCGATCGAATTGAACTATCGCACACGCGACGAATTGACCGCCGTGGCTCCGCTACGCGACACTTTGTCGATTGCGGGGGTCGACACACGCGACGACGTGCCGCCGGTCGAAGCGATCTATTCCTCGTCAACGCGACGCACCGCGCTTTGGAACGGAAAAATGATTCAAAACGGGGCGCATCAGGAACTACCGGGTGTGCAACTTCGCGTGGGCGGCGACAGCGTTCGGCTTTCTAATCAACCCGTTTCCAGGCAACCCGTCGCGGCGGAATAATCGTTGCAATCCCGCCGCCGCTCGCCCGCCACCGACCCCGCTGCCGACTCCATCGATATGAAAGAGGTCAGCGAAGAAGGAATGAAGAAGGCGGCCATACTGTTGATGAGCCTGCCGACGCAAGAGGCCGCCAAGGTGCTTGGCCGGCTGCCGCCACGCTTGATCGAACAGATCAGCATCCAAATCGCGCAAACGGAATCCGTCGGTGGTGACGATCAAGAGATCGTCATCGCGGAATTCCTGACCAGCAAGGCCAGTTCGATTTATGCCAGCCCCGGTGGCCTGGAGCGTGCGAAGGAACTGATCAAGGAGGCGCTCGGGCGTGACGCCGGCGAAATCATCGGCAACTTGCAACAAACCATCGAGGCGATGCCCTTTGGCTTTGTCAAGAAGGTCGATAGCCAGACGTTGTTGCAATTCATTGGCGACGAACACCCCCAAACGATCGCCCTGTTGCTTTCGCATGTTCCCGGTTCGTACGCCGCCGACGTGATGGCGGGCCTGCCGCCGGATAAACAATTGGAAGTCATCCGCCGCATCGCCCACATCGGACGGACCAGTCCCGAGGCGGTATCGGAATTGGAATACGGTTTGGAATTACGGCTTAGCAGCATGGTCAATCACCAGGCTAGCAACACCGGGGGCGTGGAAAGCGTCGCCGAGATCTTGAATGTCTGCGAGCGTTCCATCGAACGTGGCATTATGGAATCGCTGAGCCAAGACGATCCCGAATTGACCGACGAAATCCGGCGTTTGATGTTTGTCTTCGAGGACATTAGCCGATTGGGGGATCGCGACATTCAAGCCCTGCTCAAGAACGTCGAAACCGCCCAGTGGGCGATGGCACTCAAGGGTGCCAGCCAAACGCTGCAAGAAAAGGTGCTGCGAAATATGTCCACCCGCGCGGCCGAAAACCTACGGGAGGAAATGGACTATCTGGGCAGCGTCCGCGTCAGCGAAGTCGAATCGGTGCAACAAAAGATTGTCGACGTGGTGCGGGCGCTCGAGGATACGGGCGAAATCTCGCGGCCCAACGGCGAAGAAGAAGAGGATTACGTCACGTAGTGCTCTCGGCTTACTCCGAAGCACTCGCGATCAGCCGCGCCATCTCCTCGCCGGCGCGGCAATCGGCGGTGTAATAGTCCACCTCGGCGTGTTGCAGCCCGACAACGGTGGAACAATCGCGTGCAAAGGTTTCCAGCGGGCTGCCATCAAAGCGAGGCGCGAATCGGCGGGGCCCGGTAAAACCCAAGGCCAATTGCCCACGCACGCGGTCGATCAACCAATAACGCTTCAACACCGCGTCGCGACGATTGTAAAGCACGCTAAGCGATTCCAAGTTCTTTGTCGCCAAGCCGTGGTAACCGTGGCGGGTCATCCAATCGCGTTCGATCGCCGGCGCGATCAGCCCGACGCGGAAACCAGCACCCTGGATTCCCGGATTCGCGATCCCGTCGGCGCTGGCGCCAAAATCCAGTCCGAAACCGCGTAGCGAACCGCCCGCCAGCGTGTGCAACGCGCCGGTAATCACACGGCCGCCGAAACTAAAGCCGATCAAAACCACCGGCCGACCGCTCAAACCGTGTTGCCGGAGAAAATCCGCCAACAATAATCCCTGGCCGTCGGTCCGGCGGGCCTTCAGTCGCACATCCTTGCCCAGCAAGCCTTGTTTTTCGCTGGGCCATGACCAAATCAAAAAGTCCAATGGTCTCGAATGACGCGGCCGGCTGTTGTGATAAACATAAAGTCCGCGCTGAATCGCCGCTCGGGGTGTCATGCGATTGCCGTGAACATAGATCACCAGCGTGCGATCATCGGCGCAGGTGCCGCAGAAGTCCTCCCAGGTGATCGGCTGTTGGCGTCCGCAACGATCCAAACGACTGATCCGCGGACGCGTGGGCAGGCGAAGCCGACAAAGATCGCTGGGTTGGTCACGCAGATTCAATAAAAACAGGCGATCGCTCGGCTCGGTATGACCGGCGCCGCCGAAGTGATGCGCGGATGTCCACGTATCCAAAACGGTTTGCCCGGCCGCTGGTGAAGCGAGCGTCCACGTGGCCAGCGTGACCGCCAACCAACCGGTCCAACGGCGCCCGTGCAACCAACCGGTCCAAGGCCGCCCGTGCAACCAACCGGCGCGAGTGCGAGATCGGGTGGCATTCGATTTTTGTCGATTGCGTGGCATGGCCGGTACAGTCGGGTCCAATGAGTGGAAGAATTGGGGCGTTTCTTTCAAGCAACAAATTGTTGCTCAAAAAATACGACGTTGCGTTTGCACAACGTGTGACGTGTCGTACTTTTGAGCGGTCCGGCATGCGACCTGACCGAATTTGCACGCTGTAACAGTTAGGGAAACGCTATGAACGTTCGACTCACTTCGCTTTTCGCCGCGACGCTGATCGTGTCGCTGTCGGGTTGCTCGGGGATGAAGAACTTCCTATTTGGTCGGGGCGCACGTTGCGGGCAGTGCAATCCGGGCTCCGGTGCAGGGGGTTGTTTAAGCAAGTTGACGCCTCCGCTGTTCAATCGCCAAGTCGCGCCGCCACCGGTCAACTTCGCACCCGCACCCGTTTACGCACCGGCACCCGTTTACGCCCCCGCTCCGGCGTGTGCCCCGGCGCATCCGGCCCCTGTGTATCCGGCGCCTTGCAACAGTTGCGCCCAGCCAATGGCCGCGTGTGGATGCGGTCACGTGCCCATCACCGCCGACCCCTATCTGTCCTCTGGCACCGCGTATCAGGGCACCGCCGTCGATGGCTCGGTGGGCTATCCCAGCGGCGGCATCACCTACCCCAGTACCGGCACGGTGATTCCCGAAGGAGGCGTTGTTGGGGGGAACAACGGCTTGGGGACCCCGATGATGTCGGACGGTTTTGGTGCGCGAAAAGTCGACATCAACGGCGACGTCATCATTCACGAAGACCCGCTGCCGCCCGGCGCCCGCGTCGTCCAGTAGAGCACGCGTCGTCCAGTAGAGCTCGGGTCGTCCCGTAGAGTTCGGGTCCTCCAGGAATCGGGCGATTAAACTGGCGACACTTTCCCATGATTCGCCTCCAATCGCCTTTCCCTGTCCCCAGCATGATGCAGTCATCCACATCGCTGAATCGCCGGCGGATGTTGGTCCATTCCGCTGGACTTTCGTTGTCCGCCGTTTCGCTATCCGGACTGGCATCGACTCGGGGTTTGTCCGATGAACCGGCCGGAGTGAAATCTGCCGGCGAAGGCGACCCAGCCGCGGATTCCGCGTCGACCGCTGCCGCGTCGACGGCCACACCGCCGGTGGGGACTCCATCGGATTACGCGCCGCGGGTGGCGGCTTCGCCCAGCATCGAGACTTGGCGATTTGGGCTGATGCTGGACACGCCATCGACGCTAACCAATATTCAGGCGACCTTTCCGATACCGCGGGATTGGCCGGAGCAAAAGGTCGAAGTGGTCACGCAGAACTTTGATCCGAGAATGCGTTTTAGCGTGCGGGATCTGCCCGGTGATTTGGCCAAACAGGTCGTGGTGGTTTCGCCCAAGGTGGTGGCCGGTTCGACCGTCAACGCCTACGTCGATTTGAAGATCACCAAGCACAATTTGATGGCTCCGGTGCAAACCGATGGATTGGAATGGCCCCAGCGGGTTCAAAAGGACATGCGGAATTTTATCGCGTCCAGTCCGCACATTGACACCTCGCATGGAACGATCAAACGTGCCTATCGAGACTTGGTGCCCAATCTTCCCGATGGCACGTGGGAACGTGTCGAGGCAATTTATGATTTTGTCCGCCAAGAAGTCCGATATGAAGAGGGTCCGATTCGCAACGCCTCCGATGCTCTGAAAACCGGCAAAGGTGACTGCGAGGATATGACCAGCCTATTTGTGGCGTTGTGCCGCAACGCGAAAGTGCCCGCGCGGATGGTGTGGATTCCCGGGCACTGCTACCCCGAATTTTACCTCCGCCAGCCCGAAGGTTCCGGACACTGGTATCCCTGCCAAGCGGCCGGTTCACGTGCCTTTGGCGAGATGCAGGAAACGCGTCCGATCATGCAAAAGGGCGACCGCTTCAAGGTTCCCGAAGCCAAGACACCGGTGCGTTATTTGGCCGAAACGTTCCGCTGTTCCAAACAGGGCCGCGGAAACCCTAAGCCAAAATTCTTGATGGAAAAAATTTCATAAGTAGCCCGCCTCTCCGCGGCGGAGAGAAACGACTCAATCGCCGTGCGAGAAATCAAACCGGGATTTCCGTCCGCGTCAAAATCTCTTGCAAGATCTCGGTCGCGTCACCAATCGATGAACCCGCCGATTGCAACGACATGCGGTGGGCCAGGGTGGGAACCGCAACGGCCTGGACATCGTCGGGCAACAGGTATCCACGACCCTTCATGATCGCGGACGCGCGAGCCATCCGCAGCAACATCTTGGAACCACGCGGGCTGCACCCGATCCGGATGCGGGAATCTTGCCGCGTCGCGTGAACGATTGCGACCAAATATGCCGCGACCTTGGCATCGACGGCGACCTGCCGCACGGCCGCTTGATATTGCAACAGATCGGCCCCGTGGATGATCGCCTTGGGGTCATGCGCGTGGTCCGGATCCGCCTCCCGCTCGTCAGCCTGTTCGTCCAACAGCATCGCGATCTCGTTTTCCGGATCGGGATAATCCATGTTCATCCGAATCAGAAAACGGTCCATTTGCGATTCTGGTAATGGAAACGTCCCTTCAAAGCCGCCCGGGTTTTGTGTCGCAATCACGATGAACGGTCGCTTGAGCGCATAGCGGGTGCCGTCGATGGTGACCTGCGATTCCGCCATCGCTTCCAGCAGGGCGCTTTGCGTTCGCGGCGAGGCGCGGTTGATTTCGTCGGCGATCAACAAATTGCAAAATACGGGCCCGGGCCGAAATTCGAATTCACCGGTTTGCGGCCGGTAGATCGGCCCGCCCAAAATGTCCGCAGGCAGCAAATCGGGTGTGCATTGGACACGCCCAAATTCCAGACCCACCATCGACGCGAGCGATTTGGCAAGCGTTGTCTTGCCGACGCCGGGAACGTCCTCCAGCAAAATCGAACCGTCGGCCAGCAGCGCGGTGAGCACTTGGCCGATGACATCGGTTTTGCCGCGAATGATGCCCGAAAGTGCCGACGCAATTTCGCCCATGTGGGTGTGGATGGCGGAGACCCGTTCGGCGTCCAGCACCCCACC
>JBCCRW010000147.1:0-12837 GCA_039201055.1 Planctomycetota bacterium
CAAAAGACATCGAAGAGGACTCTTGAACGAGTGGGTAGAGTTGGTGGATACTGGCACCGCTGTTGCGCTCCATCGTGGCGGATTGAAATTGAGAAGTCACCCGCCGGAGCGTAACAGCATCCTCATTCTCTAACCCCCTCAATTCGCCCGAACCTCCGCCGTTTCACCATCCCACTCCTCGCGTCGTCCACTACGACAGAAATTGATCGTGCGTGGCTTCGCGAACCAAACGTCCGACGCCGCCGTAAGGGATTGAATCCGCCGGGCGATCGATCGGTCGCGGCCGGCCGGTTCGTTTGTTCACTTCCCGCTGCCCCTTGTCGGGTTGCCGTTTTTTTCCCAGCGGCATGCCCCCGCCATGATCGACTTGACTGCACCGCTGGCCGCCATGACGCCCCACCTTGGCCCCGTGTCGACGCCGGCTTTCGTATCGCTGCTTGGACAACAGCAGAATTGGTGGCCCGAGTTCGTGACGCCGCTGTGGCTGATCTCGGTGGGTTTGATTTTGGGCGCCGTGGTCAGCATTGCGGTGTACTTGATCGCGATGGTGCTGTCCTTTACGCCGCTGGGAAAATTGGCCGACGATCCCAAGGTCGGCACCGTTGCCTCTTTGGTCGTCGGCGGCGCGATTGCGGCGGTCTTGTGGACCTTGTACTTGCCGCGGCTGGAGGGCGACGAATATGCGTATTTTGCCATTCCGCCGCTGGGCGTGATCGGTGTCGTCTTGGGCTTTGCGATCGTGTACGGAATGTGGCACCGCACACGTCGCGAATGGGGAACGATCCTGAGTGAAGGCGTCGTGCCCTACTTGTTGTGGACCGCGATCGCGCTTGCCGTTGTCGGATTGGCGGGGACGGCCTTGGTTGACGACCGTAACGAGATTTTGGAATCCATCCCCCGGGTCAACGCGATCTTTGACGGCACCGGATCGTTTGAAGTGGAGATTCCGGGCAACGACGTGGACGTCAATCCCGACGATGCTCCGTTTGTTCCGGCCAACCAAACGTACACGCTGCGAAACTTGGCCGAACTAACCATTGAAAGCGATCGCACCGTGTTGCTAGGTGATGCATCGGATCCGGCCGCGTTCACGGGGCCGCCAACCGAGGTCGATCCGGGGGTGCCGCTGAAGTACCGATTTGCTAGCCGCGAGAAGCCGCCCATTCCTGGCGACTCGACGCTGTTGCACATTCAGAATCGCGAGATCGACCCGGCCCGCCTCACGATGACCTTTGCCTCGCGACCGGATGTTCCCGAAGCCGCGTCGGTGATTGTGATTGCGGTGATGTTCTTTTTGGCGCTGTCGACTCTGGTTGCATTCCGCCAAGCCGCCCCGCGTGTCTGGGCTTTGGCGTTGTCAACGGCAAAAAACGAAATGGCACAACCGCTGTACTTGCTGTTGCTGGGCTTTGGAATTGCGATCGTGTTGTTCTTTGGTTTCTTTCCGTTCAACACGCTGGGCGATGACATTCGTGTCTTTAAGGACAGCGGGATCACGTTGATCATGATCCTGGGGATGCTGCAGGCGGTGTGGAGTGCGGGCACATCGGTTAGCGAAGAGATCGAGGGACGGACCGCGCTGACGGTGTTGTCCAAGCCCGTCAGCAGACGCTCGTTTATTCTTGGAAAATATGCCGGCATCATGCTGTCGGTGTTGGTTTTGTTCGCCATCATCGCGGCGGTGTTCTTGGTGGTGATGAGCTACAAGCCGATTTATGAGCTGCGGGAAACGACTCGCGAAAATGCGAATTGGCGGACCGGGCACGACGAAATCATGTCGGCGCTTCCGATCTTCGGCCTCGCGTTGATGCAAACCGCGACGATCGCGTCGGTGGCGGTGGCGCTGGCGACACGGCTGCCTTTGTTGGCGAATTTTGTCACCTGCTTTTCCGTTTATGTCTTGGGAAATTTGATCCAGCCGATCGTGCAAAGCACGGGCAATTCGAATCCGCTGGTGCAATTCATGGGCAATTTGCTGGCCATTCCCATTCCCAACCTGAACACATTTAATGTTCAAGCGGCCATCGATGCGGGAAATTCGATCCCTATCCTCTACGTTGCCGCGTCTTTCAATTATCTTGTTTGTTTCGCGATCTTTATCTGGATGGTGGCGTTGCTGCTGTTCGAGGACCGCGACCTGGCCTAGCCGCGGTGACGTCTTGCACGTGATTGTCGCGGGCCGGAGGGATTGTCTTTTCGCCTGACGGACTGGGGGTTCACCACCCAAGCACGGTTGGATACGCGGGACCATCCCGTGATTGGGAATTGTCCGTCGTTTGGGGGCCACGCACTTGAATCCAATACCGACGCTCATGCGTGCCCGCCGCGAACCCGCGGCCGGTTCGGGTTGGGGCTTGAATCTGTTGTCCGTCGTGGCCGGCCTGTTGGTACCGCTTTTGGTGCTGGAACTCGGCACGATCGCGAACTTGATTGATTTCAAAGGGTTGACCCCGCCCACGTGTTCGCTGGGTCGCTGGATTGTGATTCCGATTCCGCAGTGGCTTGGCGACAGCGGGCCGGTGTACCAGTTGGTGCTGTTGGTGTTGATCACGTTTGTCACCGCCGGCATTTTGTCGATCACGGTCTGGTTGCAGTGGCGGGGGGCCGATCGCCGTGCCCGTGATATCGTGCGCGGCTTGCACGAACGCGTTGTCGAACAATCCTTGCGACGCGCGGAAGTCGAAGGCGCGGCGGCCCAGCGGCTTCGCGCGTCGGATTTGATTCACGAGCGGCTGCCGGAACTGCAGGCCGGTTTGGCGTTGTGGTACCGAGTGATCCCGCGAAGTTTGTTGACGGCGCTCGCCTGCGTCGCGTTGGCTTTTGGCGTGCACAGTTGGTTGGCCGTTGTCGCGGTTTTGACGGGCTATTTCCTATGGCGTTTTTTGCTGCGTTTGCGTTCTCGCGAAGACGCCGAATTGACCGATTGGGAAATCCCACGACATCGCCGAAGGATGGCCGATTTGGTCGGTCGCGCGCCGCTGCTTGCGCGCTTGCAGGCACCCGGCTTGACAACGCGGGCGTTTGCATCGGAGACCGATCGGTTGTACAAGCGTTTGGAATCGGTCGACCGTCAAAACGAACGGGTTTGGCCGCTGATTTTTTTGGCGGTCGCGGCGGCGATCTCGATCCTGATTTTGGGTTTGGGCATGAATACGTTTTATGTCCAGGAACACCTGCACTTGCCAGCCGCGATGGTGTTGGCTCTGGCCCTGGCGGCGGCCGCGTTGTCCGTCTCGCGGCTATCGGCGTTGCTGACTCAAGTGAACAAGAGCCAAGACGCCAGTGACTTGATTTATCAATACCTGGATCCCATCGGCGAAACTTCACCCAGCGAACAACGCGTTGGCTTGGTGGGGCTTCGCGACGGCGTGGAGATCAACGGCGTGTCGTTGTTCGATTCCACCGGTGCACCCATCCTGGAAAGCCTTTCGCTGTCGCTGCGTCCGGGCGCGATGGTTTCCATCTTGGGGACCGAGCCGATATCCGTTCGCGCCCTGGCGGAATTGTTGATGGGATTCGGCTTGCCTCGCGAGGGGAAGATTTCGATCGACGGCATTCCGCTTCGCGAAGTGCACCCCAAGGCGTTGGCGGACAACGTGATGTGGATTGAACCGGATGGTCCGATTTGGGACGGCAGCATTTATGACAACATCCGTGGATCGGACGAATCGATTCATGTTTCCGATGTCACCGACACGCTGCAACGTTTGGATGTTTATGAACGTTTGCACCGTTTGCCCGAGGGCCTTTCGACGATCGTCTCCAGCAAGGAAAACGATTTGGATTTGGACACGACCTACGCGATCGGCGTGACCCGGGCGGCCGTCCACCAGGTGCCGATTGTGCTGGTCAGCGAACCGCCGACGACTTCCGAAGCGTTGTCGGAGGACCCGTGTTTGCGGGAGTTGCGGCAAATGGCTCAGCGGGGCGCGCTGGTCGTGGTTTTGCCCAAACGCTTGGCGACGCTGCGAAGTTCCGACCGGGTCGTTTTGCTTAGCGGTAGTCGCCTTGCCGGTGAGGGGACGCACGCAAATTTGTTGGAAAAGAGCGATCTTTACCGACACCTGAACTATCTGCTGTTCAATCCTTATCGCAAGAAAGACGTCTAGCGGTCGACCGACAGACCCCCTCACCCCCGCCCCTCTCCCCCGGATCTTGACTCGCTTAGGCTCGCCAAGATCCGGGGGAGAGGGGAGCCAGTGACAACGACCTTCGGTTTTTTTGCAGTTGCTGCGGGTTTGGCAAAGCTTGCCGGGCAGCGAAGCGGCGACGGGTGATTCGAACGCGACCGTCCTTCGGGTTCATGGCGTCGACGCGTTTAACGGGCTGGCACCGTCTGATCGGTTGGGGGCGTCGTCACGACCGGAACCTGCGAGCAAATTGCGTTGACAAGCGAGCGATGCGATGTCGAAGGCCGATGCAGGGGAATGCATCGTCCCCCCCGCGTCCCGTCCGCCCTCCGAGTCCAACGCATGAACCACGCCGATCCGAGTTCCCTGAGCGGCCAACAGCCGGCGGACGCCGCCGGTTCGCCCGGCACTGCGGGCGATGCAAATTCAAGCGGCGCTGGGTCCTCCCAGGCCACCCGCCTGAATCTCCCACCAAAGCCCGAACCCTACCGGCAGCCATCTGCGGGCGGAAATGCAGCATCATCTGGCGGAATCACCACGCGACCGGGCGGTATTGCCACGCGGGGCGACGATGCCATGGCGGCCGTTCGCGCCATCGACCCGGTCGCGATGATCCGGCGACGTTGGCGACTGGTGACCTTGGGCGTCGGTCTGGGCATCGCCCTGTCGGTGATCTACTACCAAGCCGCCCCGCGACGGTATCAATCCAGTATCGAAGTGCTGGTCGGACAACGGACCAGCGAAATGACCGCGCGGGGCACGATCAGCACGTCGCAGTCGGCCTCCGATTCGATTGGTGAGGACCAATTGGCGACGCACATGCGATTGTTCATCGCCCGCAAGGTGCTCAGCCGCGCGATCGAGCAGGGCGATTTGCAGCAGCAGTTTGCGTCTTTTGACGACGTCGCCCGCGAAGGCGGTTCAATGGTCGATCATGTTCTTGACAACATCGAAATCGAGCGTGGTGGCGACGGGGGTGCCGAGGACGCGATGGTGCTACGGGCCATTTACGATTCGGGCGATCCCGAAGAATCCGCGATCGTGTTGTCCGCAATCTTTGCGGCTTATCAGTCGTATGTGGATTCACAGGATCGCGACGAGACCCGCTTGGCGGCCGAATTGATCGAGGCGGCGCGGCAAACGCACGAACGCGAATTGCACGACGCCGACGAAGCTTATCGTGACGGCGTCGCCCATGTGCCGGTGCTCTTGGAAGGTTCCAACAACAAAGAAATTCACAAGGAACGCCTAGTCAACATCGAATCGGAATTGACCCAGGTGCGTAGCCGGCTGGCTGAATCAGCGTCACGCTTGCAAGTGATCGAAACGGCACTGAAGAGCAAGGTCGACGACTTCGCACGCTTGGCGCTGCTGAGCCAAAAAGAGATCGAACGCTTGCGTTTTTTCATGGAAATGAATCGCGGCGGCAGCCGCAGCGAAGCATTTCAAGCCGAACAACCGATCCGCACCGAAGCGGCGCGGGTGCACTACACCAAGCTGCTGGAATTGATTCAAAAAGAGAAAACGCTTAGCGACAGCTTTGGAAACGGGCACCCGTTGGTCGAAGCGGCGCGACGCGAGATCGAAATCACTCGGGATTTTGTCCGCCAAAACAGCCCGCAGGCCACGCCGCATAAGCGGACCGATTTGGACCCGCACGAGATGGTCGCGACCTATGTGAATTTGTTACGAAATGACATTTCGGAACTGGAAAAGCGACAAAACCTGTTGCTTTCCGAATCGCGTCGTGAAATGGCGCTGGCGAAAAATGTCGAATCGGAATTGATGAAAGTCGAATCGTTGCGCGCCGCCCGCGATCGCGCCCAAGCCCGTTACGACCAGGTCATCGAACGACTCCAGGAACTGAACCTGTCCCGTTCCTATGCGGGTTTCTCCACCGATCTGCTGGCTGCACCGGAGGTGGCCGCAAAGCCGGTTTGGCCGATCCTGCCGATCTGCTTGTTGCTGGGCTGCGGCGGCGGATTGGCGTTTGGATTGGCGTTGGCATTGATCCTGGAAACGCTGGATTCGACGTTTGGGGGTGTGGAGGATTTGGAGGCCACCGTCGGGGCTCCGGCGATCGCCCATGTCCCACGGATGGACATTCGCAAAATGCATCGTCGTGCCCTGCGGCATTCCGCGCTCGACCCGTCACTGGTCACGCACCACAACCCGCGGGGACCCGAAGCCGAAATCTACCGCGTTGCCCGAACCGCGATGATGATTGCCAATCGCAAAGAATCCGCCCGCACGGTGATGGTCACCAGCCCACAACCCGGTGATGGCAAATCGACCACGATTTCCAACCTGGCGATCTCGATCGCGCAAACCGGCAAGCGGGTTTTGTTGATCGACGCGGACATGCGGCGACCGGTGATTTCAACACTCTTTGGCGTGCAGGAACGACCGGGCCTGAGCGACGTGCTTAACCGTCGCGTCAGTCTGAACGACACGATTCATCCCACCGAGGTCACCAACCTGCAAATCATCCCGCACGGCAGCGATACCAGTGAACCGGCGGAATTGTTGGAATCGGCCAACTTGAGTCGCGTGATTCGGGCGGCGGCCGAGTTTTACGATTTGGTGTTGGTCGACGCCCCGCCGGTGCTGGCCGTGGCCGACCCGGCGATCATCGCACCCATGGTCGATTCGTTGCTGTTGACCGTGCGGATTGTCAAAAACGGTCGCGGGATTGTCCAGGACGCGGTGCGACTGCTTAGCGATAACGCCCTGCGACCCACGGCGGTGATTGTCAACGGCGTGGAATCGACATGCGTGAAGACGTATGGCTACGGTCACTACGGACGAAACCAATACAGTTACGTTGGAAAGTATCATCAAACGTATCGTTCGAAACCTCATGATGCACCCGAGGCACCCCCACTCGCCGCCAAGCCACCACTCGCTGCCAAACCGGCGGATCAAACCACGGCGGGCGACGTGAATCTGCGCACCGAAGCTGGTCAAAGCCCCACGCCACCCAAGAGCGCCACGCCACCCAAGAGCGTTGCGCCACCCAAGAGTCGTCGGGGGATGCCCGATCGCATCGACACGCTGGTGCCCGTGGCGCCGGGACTGGAGCACTCCGCTTCGCACCGGTCGGATGCGATGGAGGATTCCACTTCGTGAGCTTTGATTTCCAAACGATCGATCCGGTGCAATCGACGGTTCTGCCGCTGGTCAATCCGTCGCGTGAAGGGCTTGGCGACGGTCATGCGTCGTCGCCCCGCGACCGTTTGCACTCCACACGCGTGGACGCGTCCCACGCTGCCGAGCCCGCAAACGTTGCCGAAACCAAGGCCGCAGCCGAGTTGACCACCGACGAGGTGTACCGTCAGCATACCGGCACGCGGCTGGATTGGGCCCTGTGGACCGACTATCGGCTGCAATCGATCCGTACGGCAATTCCCTTGCTCGGGCACGATCTGGCATGGGCCTTCACGGCGATCACCATGGCATCGTGGAGCGTGGCGACGGTCACGGGAACCGCAATTGCTTGGAATTTGCCGGCGCAGATTTTGGCGTGGTTCGCGATCCAGACCGCGATTTTACGTTCCAATCGGCTCTACCCCGGCATCGGTGTGCCACCGGTGACGGAAATTCGCGCTTGCTTCCGCGCCGCCGTGATGACCAGCGGAGGGATGTTACTTGCCAACCGCTTGCTTGGATCGCTGCCGCATGTCGAAGCGATCGCCCTGTTGTTGGCCGGTGGCGTGATGGCATTGGGGATGGCGGCATCGCGGCAAATGCTGCGTGGTCGCTTGGCGCGATACGACGCTTGGGGCGCGCGAGTTTTGTTGGTTGGCGAATACACTCTGGTGCAAGCATTGGCATCGACAATGCGACGCGATGCGTCGTCGGGTCTGCGCGCGGTGGGATATGTATTGCCGAAAAACGATTTCATTGAACATCGCGACGCCGACCCGTTGGTGCTGGGCGCGACGGAGGACTTGGTCGGTGTGGCAAGGTTGCACCGCACGCCGATCGTGGCGCTCGACACGACAACGCGGCCAACGTTATCACAGCGATTGTGGTTCCAGTTTCCTTCGCTGATGTGGATCGACCCGCGGGTGGGTTACCATCCCGACGAAGATCCCGTGGGCGTGTACCAGCGTCGTTTGGTGGCGCCGTTCTTCAGCTTCACGTCACGATTTTGTAAACGAGCCGTCGACATAATCGGATCGGCGCTGGGATTGTTGTTGCTGGCACCGTTGTTTGTTTTGATCGCGATGTGGATTCGTCGGCGCGATCCGGGGCCGATCTTTTACGCCAGTCCACGCGTGGGTCGCCTGGGCCGCCGTTTCAAAATGTGGAAATTTCGTTCGATGGTCGTCGACGGCGATGATGTGCTGCAGCGCCACCTGGCGGATGATCGCGAGGCGGCTCGGCGGTGGTCGCTGCAACAAAAGCTTCACGATGACCCTCGCATCATCCCGGGCGTGGGGCACTTCTTGCGACAATCCAGTCTGGACGAACTGCCGCAACTTTGGAATGTCCTGCGGGGTGAAATGAGTTTGGTGGGGCCGCGGCCATTGCCGCCGGCGGAGGTGTCGTTGTACGCCGACCGGTTTTATCCATATTCGCATATGTGGCCGGGCATCACGGGTTTGTGGCAAGTTTCCGGGCGGAACGATTTGAGCTTTTCCAAACGCGTTTACCTGGTCCATCATTACGCGACGCATTGGTCGATCTGGTTGGATGCTTGGATCCTGCTGAAAACCCCTTTGACCGTTATGACCCGACGTGGAGCGTATTGATTCGCGACCAATTTTGCGTCTCCGCCCGTTGCGACTCTTGCGAATCGTGAACGATTCGGTAAGCCGCGATTTCAACCAATCCAAAATTCACCCACGGGGAAATCATTCGATGCGTAAGTTCATCGCACTCCTTTTCATCGCCACCGCGACCACCATCGCCAGCGCCGACCAGGCCAACGATGGCTCTCTGTTCAGCGACCTGCAGCGGAAGCCGGCCGTCGCTCCAAAGGCGGACGCAAGCGTCGCCAAGACAGTCGTTAAAGAGCCGAGCAAGGCCGAAAAGTTGGCCGCAACCCTTGCCGCCGACGACGCCATGTCGATCGCCGACGCCGCGAAGACCATCGAAACGGATGCTCGCAGAGCCCCTTTCGAATCCGACGACATGATCAAACGAATCGACCGCTTGGTCGGACGGATTGATGCGTCGATGGCCGGTCAGCAGGGCGATTTGGTGGATCTGATCAAGATGCGGAACCGCGTGTTGCGGATTCGTGACGCGGTCGTCAAGCACATTGCCAAGAACGGCGATGAACCGGCACAGCTGTTTGATGAAACCAAGAACGGTCAGCAGCGCTTGATCGTCCAGTTGCCGCAGCAGATGCCCTTGAACGGTTCGGTTTCACTTCCGCCGTCAACCCCTCCGGCCTCCCTGCCGCCAGGCGGCGGTTTCGCCGGTGGCAGCGGTTTCGCGGGCGGCGGCCCGGTTGGCGCCGGCGGCTTTGCCGGCAGCTCTGGCGCTGCCGCGGCCGGCGGTGGTGCGTTCGGTATCGGATCCTTTGGCGGCTTCGCGGCTGTTGGTGCATCGATTGCCGTCGGCGTCACGGCGAATGACGATGATGATGACGGCGACGATGTCGCTTCACCCTTTATGCCGTAATCGGCCTCGTCGTTCGACGCTGATCGGCATCGTCGTTCGACGCTGATCGGCATCGATCAACAAAATCAGAATTCGAAAGATCCCTTCGGCGCAAAACGCGTCGGAGGGATTTTTTTGTGCCGATATCACGTGTCACCGCTCGTCCCGCGCGACCCTCCCAGGGCGCGATGTTTGCGATTTTGAGGCCGGTTCTTTGGACTTCGGCATGGAATCACGGGCGTGTTGCAACCGACTGATCCACAGGGGCAACTATCGCTGGGGAAACGGGAACACGATGCAAGACGGCCAGATTTCCAAACACGCAATCGATTTCCATGGCACCGCGTCGCCGGTGATGGCCGATCGCTTACTCAATTTGGCCGCCTGCCTGGTCGCATTGTTGATCGTCCACGCGACGTGGCATTTTGGCGGCGTCACTCCGGCGGCCAAAATGATCGACGCGGGGCTGGCGTTTGTGCTTCTCGGGGTCGTGATCGCCGCGCACATTCTTCAATCGCGAGCTGCCGGCGAAGGTTCCACATCCAAGGCAGGCGATCCAAAGCAACCCTTGCTGCACGCGGGCCCCGTCTTAGTTTGCGGCATGATCGTATGCGTGATGGTCATGTTGCAGGGGCTGCTGCCGACTCGAAGCATCCTGTTTTCTGGCGAAGCGATGCTTTCGCAAACGCCTGCATCCCCGGTTTGGCAATGGGGATCGGTGCTGCCGTGGAAGACACGATCGGCCGCCGCCCCGCTGGGGATTTCGCTGGTGCTGATTGTCGTGTCGCCGATCGTGTTTCGCGATCGACAACGCCGCAATCGTCTTTTGGCGGCGATGACACTTGCGGGGTTGGCGTTGGTCGGATGGGCCTTTTGTGCCCGGCAAATGGAATCGATGCCGCTGCTGCCCTTCATGCAGCGCGACGCAAAGGGTTGGCTCCCGTTTGGTCCTTTTGTCTATAAAAACGCGGGAGCCGCATTCCTGATTCCGCTGCTGGCCATCGCCAGCGAGCGTTTGTTGCATCGTCGCCGGCTGCTGCATCTGCGCGACTCCTTGTCCTGGCCGCCCTCAGCGTCGGTTCTGTTTTGGATCACCGCCGCGGCCATCTTCGCCGCCGGGTTGTTGTTTTCACTCTCGCGTGGGGCCTGGGTGGCGTCCGTGATTGCCGGATGCCTGACCGTTTGGATCACACGCGCGTGTCGCCAACCGAATCTGGCCGCCAGCGGTCCTCCCAAACGCCGGCTGCACTGGACCGAGCAGGAAAGGTTGGAACGGCTAAACAAACTCAATCTGTTTGCACGAATTTGGAACGCCCGTCGACAATGGGCACTGCCCGCATTGGCGATCGTTTTGGTCCTGGCGACCCTGGCGACAGCGGCCATTCGCCAGCGTGTCGCCGACCTATCGATGCGGCGAGTCGCCGCCGATAGCCGTTGGGATCACTATCCCGATTTGTGGGCGACGATCCAAAACTACGCGCTGACCGGCAGCGGTTGGCGCACGTACGGCGAGGCGTCCCGGCCGCTGCAGCAATCGGTACACCCAAGCTGGTACAGCGAAGCCCACATGCAATACGGTCAGGTGTGGGCCGAGCTTGGAATCTTCGGACTCGCGCTGTTGCTTGCGGCGATGATTGGGTGTTTTTACACCTTTGCTCGCGCCGCAAGAATCAGCGGCGATGATTCCGAGTCAGATCGGCGTTGGGTTTGGATTGGTTGGATGACCGCTGTGGGAATTGCAATTCAATCGATTTTCGATTTTGTGATTTTGATTCCCGCGGTGCAGTACTGGATCGTCTTGATTCTGGCCATCGCTGTCTCACGCTGCCGCCAAATGCTTGTGGATGAATCAAGTGCCGTGACGGCTACCACAACGCGATCTGCAAACCCGGCGTTACATCCAAACCGGGCGCCGCAACCTAAAGCGGCACTGCAATGGCATCCACTTGCAATCTTGAAAAACCGGCTTCTGGGTGGACCGTTGCCCACGTTGGTGTTGACGAGTCTGTTGATTTGCATCTTCGGCGTTTGGAGCTACCAGGCGTGGCAGGTGGACCGGGTGTTGAAAATGACGCGTTTGCGTCAGGACAATCGCATTCCCGAGACCATCGAAGTCGAAACCGCATTAAAGCGGCTGGATGACGCCATCGAGCGATCGCCGGACGATCCGCGCTTGAGACATCGACGTGGCCGCTGGCACGCCGCGGCGGCACGCATTGCGATCGTTCAGCAAAGTCGACAACTCGGGCAACAGGTTGCCTTTGAAAAGACCAGCTGGCAATTGCTGTTCGTTTCCAGTCGCAAGCTTCCGCCCAGTTGGAAAGATGCTTTGCGACGGGACTTGGCCAACAACAAGAACTTTCAATTGCACTGGAGTCGCGGTCGGGATGACTTTCGGTGGGCAGTGGATCAGCACCCGCTGTCGGCGAGGTATCGAATCGACCGCATCGAATCGCTGCTGTGGCTGGATGATGATGATGCGGTCGAAGGGGATGTCATTGTCGCCGCCGATTTGTCGCGAAACCGTTCCACGGACCTCTTTCGCAGCGGCATTTTGGCGGCCGTGATTCGGCGCGGTGATGTCGCACGCGAATGTTTCGCGGGTTCGCTGCGGATCAACCTTCGTCACGTCGATGCGATTTACGCTTTTGCGGTGGCCGATGCGGACAATTTCGCGCCGCGCTGGATCGCCGAGCAACTGTTGCCGGCGCAACGTCACGATTTGTTGTTGGATTTGGTTGATCGCCAATCCGACCGCGTCGATTTTGCCGGCCGCGTTGCAAAAACGTGGAGCCAGAACGCCGCGAAGGATCGCGACGCGATGTCGGCGTCGATTGCCGCGCGGTTGTACCGCGTCGCGAAGGACGAAACGAGCGAATTGGCGTGGTGGAAACGGGCGGTGTTATGGAGTCGTCACGCGGCCGACTTTCAATACGAACAGGCACAAACCTTGATCCGCATGCGGCGTTTCAGCGACGCCATCGACGTCGCTTCCTTGGCAACCGCCCGTCATCCGCATGATTCGCGTTTCAAGGACCTGCGTCGTCATGCGATCACCGAAATGTCGCGTTCCCACAAACTTTCAGCGATGCAG
>JBCCRW010000148.1:0-12722 GCA_039201055.1 Planctomycetota bacterium
GCGATCGTCAGTCCGGAGAATACCAAACCTTTCAACTCAAGCGAACGGTGCACCGCCCCCTCATGTTATGGATACACTAAACCGACAGCCCGCTTGCGCCTCGCCGCTCACGAATAGACAGTCCGTCACGCCACCGGCAGAGATGTGTCGCCCGCTGGACGCTACGATACAAGGGTGAGCGACCAGGCGCAAGCCGTCGGTTTCTTCCGGTGCCGGTACCGGCGGTTAGCACCTCGCCGCTCATGAATCAACGGGCGGTCACGCCACCGGCAGCAATGGGTCGCCCGCTGGACAACATTCATCCGTGGGCCCGCAGGTTTCGTGCCTGCGTCCGAATGCGTTCGGCTTGTTGGCTCAGACGTTTGCCGAGCCGCCGAATTTCTTCGTCCAAACGCGCCGACGCCACATCGGAATGTTCGATCGGCCGCGTGCCGGGACGAACGGCATCCAAATGGCCAATCGGCTCGGCGGATGGACCGACCGCCAAGCTTCGGCGAACCACCATCTCGGTCAATTGGTGAAGCCAACGCGACGGTTCGATTTTCATCTCCTGGGATTCCGACCAAGTCGTGCGGACGTCCGGCAAACGGGCGGCGATGGCGACCTTCAATTGCTGCAAACGCCGCGGCATATCCACCTTGCGGCAATCCAGGGCATAAATGAATTGTCCCGGACGGGTTTCAAAGGTCCATTCAAAATCGGTCGTCACGCGTTGCAGGATCGCGTCGAGCATCCGCGTCGATCGCGCCGGTACCATCACGCCGACATCAATGGTGCCCACCTGAATTCGATCCTCCACATTGGGACGCCGCGTCTCCGGGCCCAACGACCGATGCACGCTTGAGGGCTGCGTTGATTGTCGATCCGTCGCCGCTGGATCGTTCACGGTTGCCGACGTGAGAGAGCTGTTTGTTGCACCTGAGGCATGCGGTCGATTTGATGGGGCGATCGGAACTTGTTCACCCAGCGCCGATGCTAGCGGCCGCGGTGGGAGTGGGCATTCGGGTTGATCGACGCGGGCGCCTTGGGTCAGCATATCGGTGGGAGCATCGTTTGCTGTCCGGTTGTCGCGTCGCGGATGAAGCGATGGCATTTGATCGGCGTCCTTTTGCGTTGTTCGATGCGGACGGACGACTTCGCCACGCAAGAACAGACGCCAGCGGGCGAACGCGGCGGCCACGGCGAGCGGACTTTCGGTGGGCGTTCGAAACGATAACGTCGTTCCCGTACCCAGCTTGCTTTCAATGCTTAGCGGCGAATGCATGATGGCCGCCAATCGGCGACAAATCGACAGGCCCAGCCCCGTCGAATGGCCGCCGGAGTGTCCGCGACGGACCATGCGGTCAAGATCTTCAACGCCGAAGCCTTGGCCGCGATCGATGACCTGCCACACCAATTCATCGCCAAACGACGTGCCTTGATCGCGCGCAGCGGGCTGGACACGCAAACAAACCTTTTGACCTTCCACACTGACCCGCGCCGCGTTGGCGACCAAGTTGGTAATCAAACGCACGATGGAAATGGGGTCGGCAAAGACACGAGACCCTTTGGGCACCGCCGCGTCGATCTGCAAGGCGATCCCGCGAACCGAGCAAAACGCCTGAGCAAGCGAACGGGCCAATTCCAAAATGCCGTCGATCGAGGTCCACGTGCGGGGTGAACGCGACAGGCCCGATTCGTCTTCGGGCACTCGCGACAATTCATCGACCAGATATTCAAGCACTTGGCACTGGTCCATCGCGCCACCCAAAAAATCGGCTTGGTCGGAATTCAGCGGCCCCAGCGAACCGTCTTGGACCATTCGCACCGATTCGCGAAGCGAACCCAGGGGACCACGAATATCATGCGCCCATTCGCGAACCGCCCACGCCGCGTTGTCGTGGACCCAATCCTTCCACGGCGTTTGCGAAACCGAATCGTTGGCAGCGGAATCGTGGGCGGCGGAGTCGTTGGCGGCGGGCACATGCCTCATCGGGGGTGACGCTGGGGCACGTCGCTGGCGCGAGCGTTTCGAAGCGGTTGTGACGGCGGCCCCGTTATCCGGCGAATCGCGATCCATCGAATCGCCAGCCATCGAATCGCCAGCCGGATCAACCTGGCTTGACCCGTGAAGACCGCGGGTGGATCGCGTCACATCTGTTGGACTCATGCGTGCTTCTCAAGGTTCGCCGGGTGGAAACGCTTCGCCACGCGCAGGTGCAACCCGAGGCGCGGCGGATCAGGTATCGGCTAAAAGCCAAAACCGTATCGATCCAATCAACGAACAAGCGGCCGCAAGCACGAATGCCGGCGGCCGCTTTGCGGGTGATTCCGATTAGTCAATCCGCCACGAATTCACTCGGGCGGAAAAACACAGATTGCGTTCAGAAGATCACTTTTTGGCTTTGAGGCGTTGCTTGAGTTCTTCAAGGAATTTTTCGAAATCAGCTTTGACCTTTTCATCCGCCAACTCAACCGCTCGCTCTTGCAACTTGAGCGCGGCTTTGTCATCGCCGAGTGCCGATTGCAGGTGCGCGCTGGTATCCAGCACCGAGGCCTTTTCGTTGTTGTCGTTTTTCCCGAGTCGTTTCAGCGCGGATTGCGAAACCTTCAAGGCCAGAGCCAAGGTTTCTTTTTCGAGCGTCTTGCGACTGGCGTGGGTTTCGTAAACACCCCAGGTCAGCCCATCCAACATTCTGGGCTCGGCACGGTTGTCCAACAACTCCTGAAGCATGACTCGAATTTTCGAATCGTCTCCGCTCATTAACACGACACTCGGACGAAGCTCCTCGAGTTGGGCCACCACGTCCGGCTTGGATTCGTACTTTTCTTTGAAGCGCTGAATCAACTTCAGACCATCGTCAAATTTTCCCGCCTGCAAGGTTCGTTGCAAAAGCATCATGTCGCCACTGGCCTGCTGATTCAGTCTGAACTCTTTTCCAAAGGCTTCTCGATCCCACTTGCCGGCAACAATCTCTTCAAGCGGTTCATCCATTTCGCCAGGGTGGCCAATCCACTCGACCAATCCGCCCCGGCCGACGATGAAAGCGGTGGGAATGTTTCCCTGCCCAGCCGCTTCCATGTAATCCTTGGAAACTGACATGTCGGGGTCACTGGTCAGCGTGTAGGCCGAAGTCAGTTTCTTGAAAGTCACGCCGGACGATCCCGGAGCCTCTTGTTTAAGAAACTTCCTGACGATTTCTTCGTCTTCATCGCTAACGCTGATGATCCGCACGCCCTTGCCCGCGTACTTCTCTTGTAGTTCCGCCAAGTGCGGCATCGATGCGATACAGGGAGGGCACCAAGTCGCCCAAAATTCGACGACGTAGATCTTGCCTTTCTCCAAGCTGACGGTGCCCGCGTCGTTGGGTTTCTTGCCGCTGTACCAATGCTCAATCGCCAGGGGCGGCGCCTTGGAACCAATCGTCAGGATCGATTCATCCGACGAATCGGCTGCCACGGCGGTCGCAAAGCAACCCAGAAACAGGAGCGAAGCGAATAGGGAAAGCTGTCGAAGCATAGGGAATGTTGGGAAAGGTGGGAAAAAGATCACACCGCAGTTTACCCGCGGGAATCCGTTTGGTCACTCGGTAAGCAATGGCGTTGGTCGCTGCGTTTCCGCCAACGAAACGATGTGTTGGCAGGACGACGGCGGTCAAGAGAACGAGGGCAAATTTCGAGCCACCTAGCCCAGAAAAATCACCAGAGGCAACAGCAGCATCGCGATGACGCCGAACAATAAAAATCCAAAGAGGAACATCTTCACGAATTGATCGTGTCGATCAGCGGTCTCCCATGGATTCCTTTGCGTGGATTCCTGGTCCTGGGAATCCTTGTCCGGCGGTTCGTAGGGATTCATGGGATGTAGGGTGATTCAGCGGTTGATCGATCGTTGCCGGTTACACCTTCGCGTCATCGGAATGATGATTTAGACTTCCGTTCCCGCGGCTTGAGCCTCAACGTGGTACTGGGCGATCGGCCAGCCGTATTTTGAAATCTCGTGTCGGATTGCGAACCCGAATCAGCCAGCAATTTGTCAAGTCAGGTTAGTGAAGCGGCCACTTGTCGATTTTCCATTTTCAGGTGGAGCTCGCCGCTCGGCAATCGCCGAACGCCCTCGTAGCTCAGCTGGATAGAGCACTGGACTTCTAATCCAACGGTCGCAGGTTCGAATCCTGCCGGGGGTGCTGCCGTCTTTGCGGTTCTCGCCATCACAAGCGACGAATCCGCTTGCTGTCGGCCATCCAGGGCGCCATCAAAAAGATACGGTCGAGTCTTTTTGATGGCGCTGCGGCGGTCGCTCGGGTGACGGCAATTTGTGAAACGAGCCGATTTGCCCGGGATTTCGCGTTTTTTGCCGATTGTGAAACTATTGGCATCCCGGCTGCCACATGGGTTCCCACGGTCCTCGACCGCGGAAATGAGTCTCCGCGGCGGGCACCGCTCCCCAACGGGGATTCGCAACACTCTTGATCCAGGGATTCGATCCATGATGAATTTCAACTTCCGCGGCCTACTCGCTGCCCTTTGCCCTGCCGTTCTTAGCCTTGCCGTCACTGCACCGACCGCGATGGCCGATCGCTGCCCGGTTCGTCAAGCTGCCGAAGATTATCGGCAATGCGTCAAAGACTTTGAACGCTTGGTCTATCGATCCGACCGCATGGGGCGGGACCAACGCCGCATCGCTGATGCCTTGGAGGACCAAACGTCTCGGGTGCTCAGCCGGGCACGGCGGGGTGATTGGAACCGGCTGAGTCTTGAGATTCAAAAGGCGTCGATCCTGCAGGCTCAGGTCGAAGCGGTCGTCTTCGGCAATCCGGCTTGCCCGGCCCGAGCGATCCTGTTTCCGGCATGGCAAAAAGTGCTGGCCGCACAAAGCATCCTGATTCAGACGCTTCCGAGTCCCGCCGCCGCATCGGGCGTGAGCTCGGCGGGCGTGGGTTTGGTGCCTGTCGCGGCGGCACCCGTGATCGCGCCGCCGGTTTCGGTGGGCCGAGTTCCGCTGGGTATTGGATTTGGCCAGCCGTTTCTGGGTAGCGCCGGATTTGGTCAACCGTTCTTGGGTAATGCCGGATTCGGTCAACCGTTCTTGGGTAATTCCGGATTCGGTCACGCCGATTTTGGCGACTTCGATCGAGCGGCCGGCTTTCGGCGGGTTCCCTCGCGTAGCTTCCAACGAAGCACTTCGGCGGGCTTTGATCGACAATTCGGTCGCGGCTCTTGCGGGCCCACCGGAAGTCTTAGCCGCCGCAGTGTGGGTGGGATTTCGATCGGCGCGTTCCTGCAACGTTAAGGCGCGTTCCTGCAGCGTTAAGACGCGATCCTGCGGCGTTAACCGGGGCAAACCCGTTGACACGGGGTTGCAAACCGCCAACGCTTTCGGGTCATCGTTTTTGCGGGAATTGCCCCGCCAAGGACGACCGCAGACCGCCCCAGACCAGAATGCCATGAACTCGCCGGCCGCCGACATCGTCTACACCTATACTGACGAAGCGCCGGCGCTGGCGACGCATTCGTGGCTGCCCATTGTTCAAGCTTATTTGTCGGCCGCGAAGGTTTCGATCGAAACGGCGGACATCTCCCTGGCGGCGCGAATTTTGGCCGCCTTTGACCGGGGTGAAGACGTGTTGGCCCAGCTTGGCGAATTGGCCAAGCAACCACACGCCAACATCATCAAGCTGCCCAACATCAGCGCGTCGATTCCGCAATTGCAAGCGGCCATCGCGGAATTGCAGGCGGCGGGGTTTGATGTTCCTGATTTCCCCAGTGACCCGAAAACGGATGCGGATCGCGAGATTCGCAAACGCTATGCCGGCGTGCTGGGCAGCGCCGTCAACCCGGTTTTGCGTGAAGGGAATTCGGACCGCCGCGTCGCGGCGCCGGTCAAGAGGTACGCACAAAGTCATCCCCATTCCATGGGTCAGTGGCGATCTGATTCGCCAGCCCGGGTCGCTCACATGACCGAGGGAGACTTTTTTGGAAGCGAACAATCATGCATTGTCGATCATTCCGGCACCGTCCGAATTGTTCACACCGACGTTGACGGCAACCAACGCGGGCTTTTCGAATCGCTTCGGGTCGAAGCGAGCGAGGTGATTGACGCGGCGGTGATGAATGTTGCCGCGCTGCGCGAATTTTACGCTCAGCAGATCGAGTCCGCCAAACGGGACCAGCTGCTGCTGTCGTTGCACCTGAAGGCGACCATGATGAAGGTCTCCGATCCCATTCTTTTTGGCCACGCGGTGTCGACCTACTTCGCCGATGTCTTTGCCAAACATGCCGATGCACTGGAGCAAATCGATTTTGACCCGGACCAAGGGATCGCTTCGTTGGAAACCAAACTGGAAGCCTTGCCGGTCGATCAAGCCGAAGCGATTCGCACGGACATGCAAGCGGCTTATGAATGGGGGCCCGATCTGGCGATGGTGGATTCGGATCGCGGTATCACCAATCTGCATGTGCCCAGCGATGTCATCATTGACGCTTCGATGCCCGCGGCGATCCGCGCGGGAGGTCAAATGTGGGGTGCCGATGGCCAGCTACATCCCACGTTGGCGATGATTCCCGATCGCTGCTACGCCGGCGTCTATCAGGCGACGATGGACTTTTGCCGCGAGCACGGCGCGTTTGATGTTTCCAAAATGGGAACCGTCAACAACGTTGGGCTGATGGCCAAAAAGGCCGAGGAATACGGTTCGCACAACAAGACATTCGAAATCGAAAGCGATGGCACGGTCGCAGTTCTGGATGCGAATGGAGCCGTTTTGATGCAGCATGATGTGCATGCCGGGGACATTTGGCGAATGTGCCAAACGCAGCACGTCGCAATTGCCGATTGGGTCCGCTTGGCCGTCCAGCGGGCGCGTCAAACGGGCTGGCCCGCCGTGTTTTGGTTGGACGATCGCCGCGCCCATGATGCGAATTTAATGTCGTTGATCGAAACAGCATTGCAGGACATTGAAACCGACGATGTCGAAATCCAAACCCTGCCACCGATACAGGCGACTCATCACGTTTGTCAGCGAGCCGCCGCCGGCGAAAACACGATCGCCGTCACCGGCAACGTTCTGCGTGATTACTTGACCGATTTGTTTCCGATTTTGGAACTCGGCACCAGCGCCAAGATGTTGTCCATCGTTCCGCTGCTTGATGGTGGCGGATTGTTCGAAACGGGCGCCGGAGGATCGGCACCCAAGCATGTCCAGCAATTGATTTCCGAAAATCATCTTCGCTGGGATTCGCTGGGTGAATTTCTGGCTTTGGCCGTTTCGCTGGATGATTTGGCCCGCAAACAGGACAATGCGGAGGTGCGGATCTTGGCGGAATGTTTGGACCGTGCGACGGAAACGTTTTTGAACGAGGATCGTTCGCCCGGCCGTAGCGTGGGGCAACTGGACACCCGGGGCAGCCATTTCTACATGGCCCTGTATTGGGCCGAGGAATTGGCCGCACAGGTGGAGTCGCCGGATTTGGTGCGGGCCTTCGAAGGTTTCGCCAAACACTTGCGTGAAAACGAAAGGCAAATCGTCGACGAACTAAGCAGCGTGCAAGGATCCGCAGTCGATCTGGGCGGGTACTATCGCATCGATCGCGACGTCGCCGACAAGGTGATGCGGCCGAGCGATTCATTCAATGCGGCCATCGAGCGATTGCAGGGTGGATTGGGATAACGCGGGGCGGCGGGCCCACAGGTCGACGGTGCGTGCATCGGTGAACCGCAGGTGTGGCGACCGCCACGCGCCCGCGTCGGAGAACGTTTGCTTCGACAGAAAACGTCTCGGTGGAAGGACCCGGCTCCCGGCTGTCGCCGCGGATCTCGGCTGACGTGCGCTGCGGGTGAGCCGCTGGCCGAGTTGTAAGCGAATCCACTTATACAACGAATGCTCAAGACCGCGCGACACGCGGCCCGTTGTGCAAGCACGTGCCCCCTCACCCCAAACCCTCTCCCCCATCATTTTGATCCTCGTCCCTCGGATCAAAATGACGGGGGAGAGGGGGCTAGAACGAACGCATGCGCAGCCTCGTGCCCCCTCTCCCCCGCGTTTCGTTTGCTGAGGAACGAAGCGAGCGAAACGTGGGGGAGAGGGTTGGGGCGAGGGGTATCGTCCGGGGCGCTACGCCAATTCCGTTAGGCGGCCGGTGCTATCGCCAATCGATTCCGCTGGCGTCCCCATTGCGTCCAACATGCTCAAAAACAAATTGGCCATCGGCCGTTCGGATTCCGGAGTGATGTAGCGACCGGTTTTGAATTGGCCGCCCGCCGAACCGGCCAACACGATCGGCAAGTCCTCGTGGCGATGACGATTCCCATCGCTCAGTCCGCTGCCGTACAAAACCATCGACTGGTCCAACAAACTACGCCCGCCACCGGCATCGGTTTGATCCAGGCGCTCCAGGAAGTACGCGAACTGTTCCACCAAATAGCGATCAATCTTTTCGATGTCCGCGACCGTTTCCTCGCGATTGCGATGGTGGCTCAATTGATGATGGGCGCCCTTGACGCCGACCTCGGTGTAGCGACGGTTGCCGCCGGCAGTGTCCAGCATCAGCGTCGCCACGCGCGTCGTATCGGTCTCAAAGGCGACCGTCATAATGTCGTACATCAATCGGACGTGTTCGCGAAACGCCTCGGGTCGTCCCATGGGAACTTCCAAGTCCGGCATCGACGCCGCATCGGCTTGTTCGGTCCGTTGGATGCGGCGTTCGATTTCGCGGACACCGGTGAAGTATTCGTCCAGCTTGCGTTTGTCCGCGCCGCCAACCTTGCCCAATAAACGCTTGGCATCGCCGCTAACGACATCCAAAATGCTTTGCCGCGAGGCGTTGATGGCCCGCTGCTTCATCTTGTTTTCGCCACCGCCAAACAACCGTTCAAAGGCCGCTCGGGGGATGATCTCTTTGGGCATCGGCTGCGTCGTGTTCCGCCACGAAATGTTGGACGAATAGGCACACGAATATCCAGAGTCACAACTGCCGGCGTTGCGACTGCCAAGCAAGCCCAATTCGATCGACGGCAACTGCGTCTGGTCGCTCAGTGCGGTCGCGGCGACTTGATCGACCGAGATTCCGAGGCGAATGTTGCCGCTGGTTTTGACCGGTCGCGCGGCCGTCAAGAACGTGGCACCGCCACGCGCGTGATCGCCAGCGCCATCGGCCTTGGCTCGACCGTTATCGTGGGCCAGACCGGCGATCACATTGATCTTTGATTTCCACGTTTCCAGCGGCTCCAGAGTCGGCGAAAGGACTAACTGCCCTTCCTCGTCGACGCTTGGCTTCCATTTCGGCATGATCGCGCCGTTTGGAAAAAACACGCACGCCATCCGCACGGGTGCAGCGGCCTGTTCGGCGGATGCAAATGCACTGCTTGCGGCGGGACTCATCGCTTCAAGCCATGGCAACGCCATCGCCACACCCGCGCCTCTCAGCAAGGTGCGTCGGTTCATTGAGTTCGGCTGCGCCAGAGCATTCATGGGGAGTACTGCTGAAAGGGGGGAGAAAACACAACGCCACGCACAAGATCGGATAAACGGTAACCTTCGCCGGCGGCTTCCGCGACAATTTTGTCGACATGGCAACGGTCACTGGGCCGCAACTCTCGGCCAATCGCGAAGGTCAGCAGACGCTGGGTGACGGTTTTTGCGAAATTTTCCGATTCGCTGGCCGCAAGCAACGACGCCAGTTCGCTGGCTCCGGCAAACCTTCGTCCGCCCGGCAAGGTGCCGCTGTCGTCGACTTTCGAACCTCCGTCGCTGTCGCGAAAACGGCCGACCGCGTCAAACGATTCGAGGCCAAAGCCCAATTGATCCATGACTCGGTGACACGCCGCGCACGCCGGATCGGCGCGATGCAGTTCCAGTTGTTGCCGCAACGTCATGCCGCTGGTGTCGTGCTTGGCGTCTTCGAGTTCAGGCACACCCGGTGGCGGTTCGGGCGGCGTGGTCCCCAAAATATTTTCAAGGATCCACTTACCCCGCTGCACGGGGCTGGTTCGGTCCGGGTTGCTGGTCAACGTCAACACACTGGCGTGCGACAGCACACCCCGGCGGGCGGTGTTGGCCAGCGAAACGCGTTGGAATTCGTCACCACGGACGCCGTCCACGCCGTAGTGCTGGGCCAATTCACGATTCAAAAACGAATAGTCGCTAACCAATAATTCCGTGACCGGCAGGTCTTCGCGTAACACGTGCAGAAACAAACGACGGCTTTCTTCAACCATGGATTCGCGAAGCGACTCGGGAAAGGCCCCGAACTGTTCGCCATCAACCCGATGTTCGGCAACATTACGAAGTCCCAACCATTGTTCGGCGAATTCAGTCGCCAATGCGTCCGATTTGGGGTCGGACAACATCCGCTGGACATGATCGGAAACGCGTTGATCGTCCAGTTTGCCCTTGAACGCATCGTCCAAAAGCCGTTCGTCAGGAATGCTGCTGTACAGGAAGAACGAAAGCCGCGAAGCCATTTGCCAGTCGTTCAATCGGTAATTGCCGTCTTTGTCGACCGGCGCGTCGTCCTCGGGTGCTTCGACTCGAAACAGAAAACTAGGCGAAACCAGGATGGCGGTGATCGCGCTTCGCAGTCCCGTGAAATAGTCGCCGCTTTGTTGAGTGCGGTCTTCGGCAAGCTTGACGTACGGCTCCAGTTCCGCATCATCGATGGGGCGGCGAAACGCCCGCTGCATTAACGGCCGAAGGGATTCGCGGGCGGCCGCCGCGACATCGTCCCACCGATCGCGGCGACGCCTTGGCATCTTGCGGGTCAATTCAAATTGCGACGGCGGAAACAAATGTCGCGGCATCTTCTTCGGACCACGCAAGATGACCTTCCGCAGCATGAAGGGGAATTCCTCCGGCTTGAATTTCGGGCTCTTTTGTAGCGGCTCGGTCGCATTTTGCTGCGCCTGGGCGAGGGCTTCGGCGGAGACTTCTTGGGCTTCTTCGATGACCGTTTCGCCCACGACCAGTTCTCGATCGTCTTCAATCGGGATGCAATAGAACGAGCTTTTACCGGCCTTCAACTCGAGATCGAAGGATTCATGATCCGCGCGACCCCCGCCACCATAAAAGTTGTGCTTCATCAAGGCGACCAAACGTCCCTGCGAATCACAGATGGCTAACCTGTATTCCTTGTCGCCTTTGACGGACGAACCGCCGAACGTTTCCAGCTTGTAGCGACCATCGTAGGGCACATCAAACTGGACGGCGGTCAGGGCATCGGGAGCCAGAAAGCGTCCAAAGAAGCTGCCGTTGCGAACATCACCGATCACCCACAGTTTGTCCGGCGACAAATCAACGTCCAAACGCGGCAGCGTATCCGGGTCGATCACGACCTTTTGGGCAATGGACTCCGCCGCCGTCAAATACTTTTCAAGCAACATCGGCGAAACCGAAAGGATGTCGCCGTTGTTATCAAAACCCGCGCCGACTTCATCCGAAGGAAACGCATCGGCCGGTCGCAAATCCATACCAAAAAGGTCACGGATGGCATGGTTGTATTCGTTCTTGTTCAGCCGCCGGGCGGTGACCTTTCCCGGCCGGACCGTGTCATCACAAACGAGTCCGTACATGGCTTCGTCGAGCAGATCACCAAGCTTTTTCCGCTCATCATCGCTGGGCAATTCCGCATCCTCGGGCGGCATCGCGCCAAAGCGGATCATGTCCAATACCCGCTTACCCGATTGGCCGCCTTCGGGCTTTGCGATCCAACTTTCGATGTCCGCGTAAACGGAAAGGTCCAGCTCCGCTTCCTGATAATCCTCGTTGTGGCAATCCAAACAATACGTTTGCAGGAGCGGCCACCCTTCTTGCTTCCACTGCCGAACCTGCTCGAGATTATTAGGTGCCTCGGCCTTGAC
Organism: Planctomycetota bacterium; assembly: GCA_039201055.1. Lineage (GTDB taxonomy): Bacteria > Planctomycetota > Planctomycetia > Pirellulales > Pirellulaceae > Rubripirellula. The sequence continues at coordinate 11,834 of JBCCRW010000148.1, forward strand.
TTTCTCAGCTTCGCCAGACGGACCGGCGGCAACGAGGGGCCCGCCCGGAAGCAACATCAAGCTCGCCGTGAGCGCAGCGGTAGGAACGATTCTAAAATCGATCACGTCAATTCCGTTGGATAAAGGCCGTCCGCGGTGGGACCGGGAATCTCCCGAGCCGTTTGGCCCAGGAAAACCGTTGAACGACACTGAGGTGGGAACGCAACGGCACCCGCTGGCCCAAAAACCGCACCCCCCATGAAACGGGAGGGCAAATCTTGGGGGCGACATGCTTGCCGCGGCGCCGGGAAATATTGTGGAAAGTCCCGCCCCAAATCGCAAGTGAACAACCGTTGTCCAGCCCGTGACGCCACAGGCGAGATGCCGGAAAGAACGCCGTAGCCGGCCTTCGCCAGAAGCCGGAAAAACGCCGGAAGTTCCGTGTTCTGGCGAACAACGGCTACGTTCTGGCGGACAACGACTACGTATGAAGCACTACTGCCCAAATGCGGTTCGAAATTCCGCGAAATCCAACAGGTCGATCTGCCCATCTTCATTGGCATCGAACGTACGATCGAAATTGGGTGAGGCGTCGGTCGTCCCAAAATCCGTTCGGAAACCGGCAAAATCCAGCAGATTGACGCTGCGATCCCCGTTCTCATCCCCGTACTTTCGAAAGAAATCATCCGCCGGCGACGCCCCGAAAATGTAATCACCCCCCGCGGTGCCGTCGCCGTCGCCATCCAAAGGCGAACCGAACGAGCCCGCCTTGGAATCGTCGATCAAGAGCTGGTATTCACCGTCGAGCAATTGACGGCCTGCGGAAACCGATGCTCCGGTGTTGAACGTCAAACGCACCACCGTTTGTTCATCAATGATGCTGATCTCCGACTCATAGGTGACCGTTTCA
>JBCCRW010000149.1:0-12713 GCA_039201055.1 Planctomycetota bacterium
CGACATCGGCCTGCGGGTCCTTGCCATCGGCCTGCATCGGTGGCGTGATAGTCGCAAAAAACGCGACGAACCCACCGAAGAGCGACGCATAAGCGGTTCGCACAAGCCGGGCGGGCAAAGACAATTCTCTACGGCGGATGGGTCCGAATCGCATGGTGTCTTGGAGAAGAAGGGAATGGGAAACCGGTTCGCTAAGGGTATCGCGCAGAACCGCCTGAATCTGCGCGGATTTAAAACCGGATGGGAAACGATTTTGGGGGCGCCGCCACATCGGCAGCTGGCCGATCGATGGAAAAAAATTTCCCCCCCAATCTTCGTTACAATCCGCTAAAAACAAATTCTTCGGCAAACTTTAACGCTTTGGAACCCGCCAGGCGGCGTGCCAAGTGAGCTTGGCCCCACAACATGAACCATTCTCATGCGGGCACTTCGGCGCCGACTTGGCTTTGCAGCCATTGATCTTACCTCTATCCATCCGGACGTCTCGTTTGAAGATGAACACCTTTCTTTTGAAGCTGAACACGATCCCGCTGTCGCGGACGATTCTGGTGGCGTTGGCCCTGATTGTGGCCGCTGCCGGTGGCGTTGCCCCGAGCGGCTTGGCCCATGCCGATTTGCCCAAGTTCGATGACATTTCGAAGGACTATGCAAAGATCGAAGTGACCGATCCCGATGCGAAGCGTGGATTTTTTACCCTTTGGAAGCAAGAGAAGACCGGCGATGTGCTGGCCGAACTTCCCAAGGACTACGGCCGCAAGAGCTTCTTTGTCGCCTTGACGCTTTCCAGCGGTGACCTGTACGCGGGTTTGCAATCGGGTGATTGGGTCATCAAGGTCCGTCGCTACGGTGACCGCCTGGCCTTCATTGCACCCAACTTGGCGATTCGAGCGACCGGCGATGCCGAAAGCAAGGCGTCGGTCAAACGCTTGTTTACTGACGAAGTGATTTTGGACGTGCCGATCCGCGCGATGGGACCCTCGGGTGGTCCCGTGATCGACTTCGATAGCCTGTTGGTGGACAACGTTTCAAAGTTTTTTGGCCCGCAAGTGTCGCTCAACCGCGCCTCGCGAATTCGCAAGTTGGCGTCCGCCAAGGTGTTCCCCGAGAACGTGGAAATCGCGTTTGAATTTGTCAGCCGCAGCGGACAACTCCAAACGGTTCATTATTCGTTTAGCGAAGTGCCACCGATCTCGGGCGGCTACAAGCCGCGGAAGGCGGACGAGCGGGTGGGCTATTTCATCACCAGCTTTTCCGACTTGAGCAAGTACGACGACGAAGAAACTCGCGTGCGATACATCAACCGCTGGCGTTTGGAAAAGCGCGACCCAAGCCTCGCGTTGTCGCCGCCCAAGGAACCGATTCGTTTTTATATCGAGCACACCACGCCGGTCCGCTATCGTCGCTGGGTCAAAGCTGGCGTGGATTATTGGAACAAGGCGTTTGAAAAAGTCGGTTTGATTGACGCGATCGTCATCGAGTATCAGGACGCCCAAAGCGGTCGTCACATGGAAAAGGATCCCGAAGATGTTCGTTACAACTTTGTGCGGTGGCTAAACAACGACATCGGCACGGCCATCGGACCCAGTCGCGTGCATCCGGAAACCGGCGAAATTTTGGACGCCGATATTGTGCTGACCGATGGTTGGATTCGGCACTTCAAATTCAATTTTGAAGACCTGATGCCGCAAATCGCCACCGAGGGGATGTCGGCAGAAACGCTGACCTGGCTGGCGACCCACCCACGCTGGGACCCCCGTGTTCGTTTGGCATCGCCAGCCCAAGCGGCGTCGCTGCGATCCAAGTTCGCTCGCCAGGCACTGCAGCCCATGGGCGGTCATCCGATCACCAAAACAGATCACTCACTGCTGGGCGATGACCCGTATGACGGGCTGTTCGGCAAGATCAGCCAAAAGAATGGCTACTGCATGGCCGCCGATTCGCGGGCCCTGGATTTGGCGATGGTGCGAATGAATTGGGCGTTGGCGTTGATGGAAGACAAGACGGCTCTGGAAGACGAAAAGGACGACGCCGAAAAAGAGGGTAAAGACAAGGACGACGCTGAAAAAGAGGACGCGGCTGGCAAAGAAGACGCCGACAAAGAAGACGCAGACAAGGACGAAGCAGACAAGGAGGAAGCCAAGAAGGACGACAAGAAAAAGATTGCCAAGGACAAGCCAAGTGATCCGCTTGTCGACGGCATGCCCGAATGGTTTGTCGGGCCGTTGTTGGCGGATTTGGTCGCTCACGAAGTCGGCCATACCCTCGGGCTGCGGCACAACTTCAAGGCATCGTCCTTGTACACGCTGGAGGAAATCAACAGCAAAGCAGTCAAGGGCAAGAAGACGTTTACCGCTTCGGTGATGGATTATTCGCCGATCAACTATCGCTATGACGTCGGCGAAGTTCAGGGCGATTACGGAATGATCGACATTGGCCCCTACGATTACTGGGCCATCGAATATGGCTACACGGACAAGGAACAGGATTTACCGGAACTGCTGAAGCGCTGCGTTGAACCGGAGCTGCAATACGCGACCGATGAGGATACCAGCGGGCCCGATCCGCTGGCGCGGCGATATGACTTCAGCAAAGATCCTTTGGATTTTGCCAAGGAACAAATGAAGTTGGTCAAGCTGTATCGCGAAAAGCTGCTGACGGACTTTGTCGACGATGGCGATTCGTGGGCCAAAGCGCGTCGTGGCTATGAATTGACCCTGGGCTTGCAAACCAAGGCGTCCAACATGATGGCCAATTGGATCGGCGGCGCGATTGTCAATCGCGACAAGAAGGGTGATCCGGGCAACCGGATTCCCGTGGAAGTCGTGCCGGCGGCACAGCAGCGAGCGGCGCTGTGTTTCGTGATGGAAACGATGTTCCGCGATGAAGCCTTTGGTTTGACACCCGAGATCCTGGAACGCATGACCGTCGACAAGTGGAACGACGTGGGCGGTTTCGGCTCGTTTGAAAACGAAGCCACCTGGCCGATTCACGACCGGGTTCTTGGGTTGCAGTCCAGCGCCCTGACTTGGGTCATGAACCCGACCACGCTCCGCCGGGTCTACGACAACGAGATGCGTCTGCCGGCCGATCAAGAAGCCTTGACGTTGCCCGAATTGCTCGCCAGCGTTGGCGATGAAGTTTGGAGTGAGTTAGCGGGGGATTGCCCCGAGAACACCAATGATCGCAAGCCCATGATTTCGTCACTGCGACGCAATCTGCAACGCGAGCATGTGCAGCGTTTGGTCGATCTGGTCCTGGAGGCGGGCGATGACACCGCCGCCTACAAGCCCATCAGCAATCTGGCTCGGATGCAGCTGAAGAAGCTGGCCGATCAAATCGAGGCTTCGCAAAAACGCTGTGGCAAATCGATGGACGCCTACACCGAAGCTCACTTGGCCGAGGTCCGGGAACGCATCACTCGCGTGCTGCAGGCCGGCTACCAGTACAACGGTGGCTCGGGCGGCTCGATCCCGCTGTTCATGATGTTTGGCGAAACGGTCGAAGACGCAACCCACTAGGATTCCGTCTCAACTTGGTTTTCGGGTAGTGGATGGGGCTACGAGTCCAGAGGCAAAGGGATTCGTCGCCTCATCCGCGACGTCCCGCCCGAAAATTGAGCGGCGACGAATCCCGCGTGTCAGGACTCGTCGCCTCGGACGTTGTTGGCTGGTTTTCTTGGCCGGTGCAGGACCCTCCCGAATGAGGGAGGTGTTTGGCTCGGTGGGGTGGTGGCCGACGTCCTTTCTGCCTGAATGTGCCTATAACCTGATAAAACCCCGGATTTTTTCGGCGCCGTTGGGGTGACTCTGTCGCTACAACAACGGGCGGGTGCCGAGGGCGCTCGCCATCCCACCGAGTGCATCGCACCGTTTGACCTACCCAGACGAGCCGGCCGATAAACGTGTTTAATTCACCCAAGAAAGCTTCCGCGCAACGCGAAATCGACGTCATTTGCGACGCTTTCGAAACCGCCCATCAAATGCGCGAGCGTCCGCAGTGGTACAAATTCGTCAAAATGGGCTCGGCCAACGTGCGGAAAAAGTTGGCCTACGAAATCATTCATGTGGATCTGACCTATCGGGCCCAAAAGCGACGTCCAAAGAAGCTGCAGCGTTACTTAAATGAACGGGTCAAGGAGTTACCCGATTCCGAGGCGCTTTCGCAGGCCATTGAGGATGCGTTCCATGACGCGGCAATCGAACGCGAACGGTCCCAGCAATCGTTTTCCAGTCACATTGGTTTGGATTCCACATTTCAGCCGCGGGCGAGCGATTACGAAAGCAAAGAGCTAACGTTCCGTTCCCACCGTTTTCAGGTTTACGACGTCGAGCGAATTTCCGATCATCGTCGGATCCGAATGACCGTGATGGATGTTCGCGATAAGACGGAGCGTTTTTGTGCCAAGGCCGAGCGTGTTTCCCAATGGCTGCGTCAACGAGGTGCCGAAATGGCCGCGACTCCGCTGCTCGATTTTGGACTGATGGAGTTGCATGGGGACGAAGGCGCTGGTTACTTCGCCACCGATTGGATTCATGCCGAGCCGATCGCGATGTGTTGGCAAACAGAATCCGATGGGCTCGCTTCGGCAGCCTCGTGGATTTCGCAAGTCGGCCATACCCTGGCGAGTGCCCACCGGCAGGGCATCGTGCATGGCGCGCTGACGCTGGAATCAGTGGTTTTGACAGTGCCCGATGGGCGACCGATGTTGGTCGAATTTGGACTGGATGCGCCCGCCGACGTGACGGCGTCGGATGACACGATTTCGCTTGCCAAAATGCTGCAAACGATGATGCTGGACCCCTGCGAGGTCCAGGGTGATGCGGCCGTGTGGGTCGGTCAACCCGACGCTCGGCAGCGGCAATTACACGCTAACTTGGGCGATGTTTGCCGGCTCGGCTTGCAGCGAAGCGATTCGGGGGAAACACTGAGTCTGTCCGATTGGTTGTCGCATCTGGACGAGGCTCGGCAGGCGGGCCTGCCGGCGGCCGACTAGACTCGCGGGTCGTCAACACCATCGCCATCGCTGCTGGATCGAGCCTTTCCATGCCGAAACCTAATCCGGACAGCCACCAAAATGCTCGATCGGCCGGCGACCGGCCGCCCAAGGCGTCTCCCGCCGGTGCCTTTCAGCCCGGCCCGCTCGGACCCCACGCACTTCCGCCCCAATCTCTATCGCCCGAGCCGGATGCCCCGGCCGTCGGGGCCGACGACGATGCGTCGCATCCCGATTCGGTCGTTTGGTGGGTCCAGCGTTTGTGCAGTGGTGATGAACGGGCGGCATCGGAAATTTGGGATCGGTTTTTCCAGCGGCTGGCCGCCGAGGCAAAGTCGCAGTTGAGCAATCGCCAGCTGCGGGTCAGCGATCAGGACGATCTGGCCTCCGGCGTGTTAGCCGCATTGTGCGACGCGGCGGTCAACGGGCGGTTACCCAAACTAGATTCCTCCGAGGACATCTGGCGAATGCTGCTTGCCTGGATGCGAAACGATGTCATCGATCACGTGCGGCACAACAATCGTCAAAAACGTGGCGACGGAAAGGTTCGTGGCGATTCGATTTTTGCCGGCCAATCCGGTAGCGCCGGCTTTGACCAGTTCATGACCGATGTGCCGACACCACAGACGGTGGTGGAATTGAAACTGGCGTGGTGCGAGTTTGTCGAGACACTTCGGGATGACAAGCTTCGGCACATCGCCACCAGCTTGGTCCGCGGCAAAACGCGAAAAGAGATTGCCGAACAACTCGGCGTGACGTCACGAACGGTCGATCGCAAAGTGGATTTGATGTACCAATTGTGGCACGAGCGGACGGGTAATCGATCCGGTAGTGACGGTCGGTGAGCGGGGACGTTGTTTGGTCGCAGTACGAGGTCGGCGACCTGATCGGGGTCGGTACCGTCGGGTCGATCTATCGCGCGACCGATCGCAACGATGGAAAAACCGTCGCGCTCAAACGTTTGCACCCGGGCGTTAGCAGCGACCCGCTGATTCGATCCCGGTTTCGTCGCGAAATGATGATCCTGGCGCGGCTGGATCACCCCAACATCATTCGATATTTCGGCGGTGGGGAAGATCCCGAGGGCGGCCTGTTTTATGCGATGGAATGTGTGGATGGGGGAACGGTCAAGGACCTGCTTGACCGCGGCGGTCCGATGCGCTGGCCCGTGGTGGTGGAACTGACCCGGCAAATCTGTTCGGCCCTGCAATGCGCCCATAACCACGGTGTCATCCATCGCGACCTGAAACCCGGAAATTTGTTTCTAACCCGCGACGGCGAACTCAAGCTGGGCGATTTTGGCATCGCCCGCGACAATACCGAAACGGATTTGACCGGTACGGGAATGACCGTCGGCACGCACGCCTACATGGCCCCCGAACAAATTACCGGTGACCTTTCCATCAGCGGCAAGGCGGATTTGTATGCGCTGGGTTGTTGTGTTTATGAAATGCTGGTGGGCCGCAAGGTCTTCAGCGGCGATCACTTTGCCGAGCTGTTTGAAAAGCACTTGCGGGCCAAGCCACCGCATGTCCGTGACTCAATCCCCAATTGTCCGGAACAACTGGACCAAATCGTTGTGCAGTTGCTGGCCAAGTCACCCGAGGATCGGCCCTTCAACGCGCGGACGGTCCAGGGCGTGATGATTGCCCTGGAGACTCGCGGCGATTTGAGTGGTGGCGACAACACGGGTGACGTCGCGGCCTCGGCGGTGGCTTCGATGGGACAGGCTTCGATGGGACGCGAATGGTTGGTCCAACGCATCGAGCGTTCGCATCAAGGCGGCGAGGCACGCGAGATTTCATGGACGCAGTGGTGCATCTTGGCCGGTTTTGTGATCGCCGCCATCACCGCAATTGCGTTGCTGCGGTAGTGGGCCCCGCGTTGAGTTCTGGCGACGAGTTCCCACACCGAGTTCCCACACCGGGCCATCGACCCTAACCAATGTCCGGCCTCGCTGTTATTCTGGACCGAACTAGCCCGCATTTCATTTCCCAGGAATTCATCCATGAACGTTCGCTTCTCTTTCAAATGCGTCGCGATTGCGGCGGTGGTGTTCGCCACGTCGGTCATTTCCGTGTCGACCGCCTCGGCTCAAGACCAGCCCGCGCCCAAATTAAAACTTCGCACGACACCCAAAGTGGACAGCAAGCAGATCAGTTATTTCCTGGGCGTTTCGGTGGGACAGGATTTGGCTCGAAACGGTTTGCAAGGTTCCGATTTCCTGGACAAGGAATTCCTCGAGGGCCTGCGTGATGGCATTGAGCGGAAGGAAAAGCTAAAGCTGAGCGATCAAGAATTGATGGCCACCAAGAATGCCATCGACGCGCTGCTGCAAAAAAGAATCACGGAAATGCGCACCAAGATGATGGCGGAAATGAAGGTCTTGGGCGAAAAGAACGCCAAAGAAGGCAAGGAGTTTTTGGCCGCCAATGCCAAGAAACCCGGTGTCAAACAACTTACCGGTGGGCTGCAATACAAAGTTTTAAAGGCGGGCGATGGAAAAACGCCGGCGGCCACCGACACCGTCGCGGTGCATTACACCGGCAAGCTGCTGAACGGCACCATGTTTGACACGTCGCGGAAGAGCGAAAATTCGCCACCGGCAAAGCTGCGTGTCAATGAACTGATCAAGGGCTGGCAAATCGCGCTGCAAAACATGAAGGTCGGCAGCAAGTGGATGTTGTACATCCCGTCTGAATTGGCCTACGCGGATCAAATCAAGCCGGTGATCACGCCCAATTCGACCTTGGTTTTTGAATTGGAATTGGTGGGCATTCAGTAAGCCGCTGGTGTCGACTTGCGCGAGCCTATCAAGAACGAATCGCCACGGGACGAATCGCCGCAGAACGAATCGCCGCGGAACAAGTTGTCCGAGGTGACGTTGCGGCCGGCCGATCCGGCCGATGCCGACGCGATCGCCCGCATCTACCACCATTCTGTCCAGCACACGATGGTGGCTTGGACGGAAACGCCGCAGACGGAATCGTCACGGCGTGATTGGATGCGCGAACGTTTGGACGGTGGCTTTCCGATTTGGCTGGCCGAAGCTTCCGGATGCGCGTTGGGTTTTGCGTCGTACGGGCATTTTCGCGGCCAAGGTGTCTGGCCGGGGTATTCACGTACCGTCGAACATTGTGTTTACCTGGCGCCCGATGCGACCGGTGCCGGCACGGGAAGTCGATTGCTGCGGCAGTTGATCGACACCGCGACCGCCGCGGGATTGCACGTGATGGTCGGCGCGATTGACGGCGAAAATGAAAGCTCCATCCGCTTCCATCAGCGTTTGGGATTTGAGGTCACCGGCCGCATGCCGCAGGTGGGTCGGAAATGGGGCACCTGGCGCGACCTGGTGTGGGTGCAAAGGACTCTGGGCGGCCAGGCGGGTTAGACTGAGGGCCGGCGTGTTCGATTTGGATACGCTTGCATTGTTCGCCAAGCCCATTTTCCCGGCTTTCACCGGCATGAACCGCCCGGACGAATCCGATTCCCGCACGCGCGCCGCCGAAGCACCGACGCCGCCGCGTCTCGGGCGGCTGCCGAGTGTGTCTGCGGACCATTCGGCCGACGATGAAACGGTCGATGTGATTCCGCGGGCGAACCAGTATCGCTGCGTTTGTGGCGCGGACGTTTCGATGGACAAATCGGTGTGTCCGCAATGCGGCCGACCCATTCAATGGGGCTTGATGGACGCGTCGTTGACCGCGGCGGTATTGACCGGTGCCGCGGAAACGGACAGCGGCACGATGGTTCGCCAGGGTGGCGATGCGGTGTTGACGGGACGCAAAATCGGCCACTTTGAACTTCGCGAACGCATCGGCAGCGGCGGCATGGGTGACGTCTATCGCGCGCTCGACACATCGCTGCAACGTTTTGTTGCCGTCAAGGTGCTGCGTCGAAGGGGTGGCTCGGGGTCGGCGGTAGGCGCGGGGTCGGCGGGGGGCTTGGGTGGCGGCGCAGGGTCCCGTGGCGGCAGCGCGATTGACGAAATGTTGACCGAGGCGGTGGCCCAGGCGCGGCTGAATCATCCCAACGCGGTGACGATCTACTTTGTCGGTCATGACGATGACCATCCATTCTTGGCGATGGAGTTGTTGTCCGGGCCAACGGTCCGTGAACGTCTCGATCAGGGACCCTTGCCGTTTGACGAGGTCATCACGCTGGCCCGGCAGGTAGTTTCGGCGTTGACCCAAGCCGACGCGATGGGCATGACGCACAGCGACGTCAAACCTGGCAACTTGCTGTACTGCGGTCCGCGGCAGGTCAAGCTGGGTGATTTCGGTTTGACGCACATCCGCAGCTCCGATGGTGGTGGACCGACGGTCGTTTGTGGCACGCCCAACTACCTTGCACCGGAGTTGCTTGATGGCGTGACGCCGAACTTGCAAAGCGATCTGTACGCGTTGGGCGTGACACTGTTTGAAATGACCTTCGCGCGGCGTCCTTTTGATTTGGTCGGATCGTCGCTGGGTGAAAAATTAGAAACGCATCGCCACGCGGAAATTGAATTCCCCGATCGTTGGCCGGAAGATATCCCGCCGGCTTGGCAGGACGTCTTGCGGCGGTTGTTGGCCAAAGACCCGAGCGATCGCTATGGGACCTACCAGGAACTGGACGTTGAACTGGCTTCGCTCAAGCCGCTTTCGGCCATCGCGGGCGGCCGGATTCAACGCGTCTTGGCGTTCATGTTTGACCAATCGATTCTTTCGATTTCTTTGCTGCCGGCTTTGATTCTCAGTGCCCTGGTCAGCAGTGCTTTCTCGATCGGCGAGACTTTGATTGGGATGAACGAGGACGACGCGAATTTAGAAATGGTGGACGGCCTCTTTGGCCTTTTGTTTTCGATTCTTGCGGTTGTGCTGGGCCTGGCGCCGATCCTGCTGTTTACCTGGGTGGAGGCCAAGACGCGTCGAACGCCGGGACGCTATCTGTTGCAGATGGATGTCGTCGACCGACTGGGCTATCCCAAACCCAGACGACCCATGGTGCAACGTTCGTTTCTGAGGAACGCGGTCGCCTGGGCGGCGGTTTTGGAATTGCTGCTGGGCACGATCGGGCTGGGCTTTTTCGAACCCATGCTGACCATCGTCGCGATGCTGTTGACCGTGATCAGCACGGGCTTGCTGTTGCTGACGCCAAGCGGTCAAACGGTTCACGATTTGTTGACAAAAACCCGCGTGGTGTTGAACGCTCGCTAGGTAACGCACGTTCAATAAGTGCTGGGATCGGTAGTGGACGAGGCGATGAATCCCTTAAGCAAGGACTCCTCGCGTCGTCCACTACGAAAGAAATGGATCGTGCGTTGCTACGCGACTTTTTTGCCGCAGGGCGCCCGCAAATCAAACAGCCCAAAGACCTCGTCGCGGCTGAGGCCACCGGAGGCGGGAAGCTGGGCGTCCGAATCGGCAAACAGCGCGTCAAACATTTCGCGTTTTTGATCCAGCACCGTCGCGATGCGTTGTTCGATCGTGCCGGTGGCCATCATCTTGGTCACGGTCACGGCACCCGCGGCACCCAGCCGGTGGGCGCGATTGATGGCCTGGTCCTCGATCGCCGGGTTCCACCAACGATCGAACAAGAATACGTATTCGCAAAATTGCAAATTCAAACCCACGCTGCCGGCGCCGTAGCTCATCAAGATCACATGACAATCCGGATCGTGTTTGAAACGTTCAATCACGCCGTCACGTTTGGCATGTGGCACGCGGCCGTGGTACTCCAGTGGCCCGAAACGCTCGAGTGCGGGCCGCATTTTGCCGATGCAATGGACCCATTGGCTAAAGACGATCGCTTTTTTGCCACTGGCGGCGACCTCTTCCATATCCGCCACCAAGCGTTCCAATTTGCTGCTGGCTCCGGTGGCCGGGTCAAAATTGCAAATCTGTTTTAGTCGCAGGACCAATTCAAAGACGTGATGAATGGTCAATTCCTGGTCCAATTCCTCCAAATGAATCACGCCCTCGCTTTCGGCCGTTTCATACGTCGCCCATTGCTCGGGTGACAATTCAACGTCGGCATCGCGGTACAGCTTGGGTGGCATGTCGTCGAGCACCATGTCTTTGGTGCGCCGCAAAATGTACTCGCGGCTGCGTCGGGCGACTTCGGGCAGCGGCATTCCGGTTTGCAGATAGCCGGGCGAAAGAAAATCGAAGATGCCGACCAAATCATCGGGCGAGTTTTCGACGGGCGTTCCCGTTAGCGCCCACGATCGGGTGCGTGGGATCGCGCGAACGATTTCGGCGGTTGTGCTGTTTCGATTCTTAATGCGTTGGGCTTCGTCCAAGGCCACCAGGTCAAAATGCAAGCCACCGTCGATCACCCACTCGCGGTCCCGCATCAGCAATTCGTAGTTGGCAATTTTGACGGGCACCTCTTTGCTTTCCCAAGCCAACTGTCGCTTGGCGGCGTTGCCTTCGACGATCGCGACGGGAATTTCCGGAGCCCACAAATTGAATTCGCGAACCCAATTGGTGACCAATGGCTTGGGGCAAACCAACAGGGCGTTTTGAATTTCGCCGCTGCACAATAACAGGCGAATCGTACTGACCGCCTGCATCGTTTTGCCCAGACCCATTTCGTCGGCCAGCACGGCGGCATAGCGGGGATACAGGAACGTGATCCCATCCAGCTGATAGTGAAAAGGATCAAACGGAAAGTTCAATTGCCCGCTGCCGACAAGCGTTTCCAGGGGTGGCTGGAGCACGTAGAACAATCGATCCTGCAATTTGACGATGTCGCCCGGTGGCGGGATCGTCTTGCGGGGTTGCCGGGGCGATCCGGGTTTCCGATGGTGTTTGGATAGGCTGCCGTTTGCAACCGCGTCGTCGGCGGAGGTGCCGGCGGCGGTGTGCGTGCCTGCGGCAGTGTTTCGGGGTGGTGGGGTCCAGCCTCCGGCACCGGGAAAATTGAAGCCGCGAACTTTGACCTTCAATGGGGGCAGCTTGATCGGGATCGCTCGAGCGAGTATCCGAGCAATTTCTATTGGTTGCACCTGAGCCGCGTAGGTGTCGGCGTGAAGCTCCAGGTGCGGGTTCAGTTCGGCGGCGATCGTTCGCCGGTGTCCGTCGGCCTCGGGCATGTCTAGGCGGCCCGCCCGCGCGATTCGTTAACCCTCCCGCGGGCATCGTTGCCCCTTCCGCGCGCCTCGGCGGCGGCGGCCCGCGCCATCTGCTGGTGCGCCTCGTCGATGGCCGCGCGGATGCGTTCAAACGGCTCATCGGCATCGGGCAAATCGGCCAGCGCCGCGATGACGGGCTGCAGCGTGTCCAAACTTTCGTCGGGCAAAAAGAATTCGGAATTGGCAATCGGCACGCGGGTGAACCCGATCACGCTGTCGGCTTCGATAGGGCCCTCATGTCGACCCGCCGCTTCGCAGGCCAGTCCCACGGGCATATTGCTTCCGTCACCGAGTGCGTTGGATCCGCCACCCGGCGCGTTGGATACGCCACCCAACGCGCTGGTTCCGCCAACCAGCGCAAGGGCTTCGGGCAGGTCCGTGACCATCAAATCCATGGCGTTGCGGCATCGTGCCAATAACGCGGGGGCGATGACGTCTTGGATCAAGTGTTCGCGCAGCGTGCTGCCGTACAAAATCGCGTGGGCGCGACTGGGCCGGATCGGCAGGGTGCACTGAAATTCCATGGGTCGTCCACCACGATTGAGCACCAGCAGGCCACCGGTCCAACCGCTGCGATCTTCGTGAACGACCGTCAAATAGCCA
>JBCCRW010000150.1:0-12635 GCA_039201055.1 Planctomycetota bacterium
CCGCAGCCGCTGGATGGTTTGTATGAATTTCGATTGTCATCAAGCGTGCGGGACGTCAGCGGCAACTTGATGAACCCCGATTCGTACACATCGGAGATCACCGTTGATCGCCAGCCGCTGCGAATCGTTTCGCAATCACCGTCCACATCCATCAACGGTGCCTTGGAAGCGTTGACGGTGAAATTCAACGTGCCGATTTTGGAATCCAGTTTTTCGCCGGGGGATGTGCGCATCAGCGGCCCGGGCGGAAACATTGCGATCACGGACGTCGAAAGAATCGACGCCACGACGTATCGCATCCGCACCGAGCGGGCGACCGAAGATGGCGTGTACGAAATCTTCGTGGGTCCCAATGTGACTGACGCCAGCGGCGTGGCGATGGACAGCGACGGCGATGCCGTCGCCGGGGAACTGGAAGATCGCTACGTCGGTTCGCTGCAGGTGACCGGTGGCGGCCCCTTTGTGGACACGTTTTCGCCGTCGTCGGTGGTCACGCCCGGGATCGATTTTGTCGACGTGAAATTCAGTGAACCGGTGCGGCTGAGTTCATTCAGCCCGGAGGACGTCACGATCAGCGGTCCAAATGGAATGGTCGCCGCAACGCAAATCGAATCGCTGGGCGGACGCGATTATCGCGTTCGCTTTGCAGCCCAAAGCACCGGAGGCACCTACGCGGTCACGATCGGTCCGAATATCGACGATTTCGGTGGACTGCCGATGGACCAGGATCGCGATGGCATCGCCGGGGAAGCGGGCGACGATGTGTTCGCATCGTCGTTCCAAATCGATTCCGGTGGCCCGGTCGTCACTTCGATTTCACCCGATTTTGTTTCGCGTCCGTATTCCTTTGTCGAAGTCTTTTTTGACGAAGCGATCGATCCGGCTTCCTTGGCCATCGATGACATCTCACTGATCGGCCCCGACGGTGAAGTCACGATCAGCCAGGTCGTTACTTCGGGTACGGACAAAATCAACGTGCTATTCGCCCAGCAATCGACGATTGGGACGTACACCTTGACCGTCGGCCCCGGCATCACCGATGCGTCGGGCAATGAAATGGACCAAGACGGCGACGGGATTTTCGGCGAAGCATCGGAAGATCAATTCAACGGAAGCATCGTTTTTGCGACGCCGGATTTGGAGATCACCGATTCGCAGATTGCCGATTCCGCTTCCAACGGTGACGGCATCACGGTGTCGTTCACCGTGACCAATAACGGCGCGGCGATTGCCGCGGCATCGTGGTTGGACCGCGTGGTGTTGTCGACCGACGAAATCTATGGCAACGCCGACGACGTACTGTTGGGGACCGCATCCACGACCGACGACTTGCCAATCGGTGCCAGCTACGAAGCGACGATCGATATTTCCATCCCCTTTGGGATCGAAGGCGACTATCACATTTTGGCGCGCACCAACCACAACGGCGGCGTTTACGAAGACGTGGTTTCCAACAACACTTTGATCCACGACATCGAAGTATTGAACGCCCCGCCGCCGGCCGATTTGATTGTCGACGCGATCACGGTGCCCGAAGACGGCTTCATCGGCGACACGGTCGAAATCACGTATCGCGTTCGCAATGATGGAACCGCCACAACAACCGCCAACAATTGGATCGATCGCGTTTACCTGTCCAGCGATACGGACTTTGGCGAAGACATCTTTTTGGGCAATGTCATCCACAACGGGACGCTGGATTCCAATGCGTCGTACACACGCGATGCAGCCTTTGTGGTTCCGACGAGCGTTGCCGTTGGCAACTATTTTGTCATCGTGCAGACCGACGCGACGAATCGCGTCAGCGAACCGACGGCCGAGGACAACAACATCACGTCGTCAAACGACGCGATCACCATTGCGACCGCGCCGCTGCCGGATTTGGTGGCATCCTCCGTCGCGATCGCGGACCCGGCGGCCGCGATCAGCGGCGAAACCGTTATTGCAACTTGGACCACGATCAACGATGGCGAAAATCCCGCGAAATCACCGTGGGCCGAAACCGTCTATCTTTCCCAAGACGACGTGCTATCGCCGGACGACATCCAATGGGGGCGTGTCATTGCCGAAGCCGACTTGGCGGTGGACCAAAGTGTCAACCGAAGCCTGAGCGGCGTCCTTCCCGAAGGAATTTCGGGCGATTATTACTTCATCGTCGTTGTGGATTCCGACAACGAAGTCAACGAGGGTGACGGGGAAGACACGCCGCCGGCGATCAGCGATGCCTTCGACGTATCGTTGTTCCCCTACGCCGATCTGACGGTTGCACAGTTGGATGCACCGGAGCTATTGGTGGGTGACCCGGTCGACTTGACGGTGTCGTGGGCGATTGAAAATGTTGGCGACGGTCCCGGACGCGTTTCGTCATGGACCGACCGAGTCGTGCTTTCGCGTGACGATGTGCTGGGCAACGCCGATGACATGATGCTTGGTAATTTCCCGCATGACGGGGGTGCCCCGGCGGGATCGCAATATTCACGGACCGAAGTGTTTCCGTTGCCCGCCCGCACCAACGGTCGCTTCCATTTGTTCGTACAAACCGACGTCGACGACGTTGTCTTTGAGGTCGACGGGCACGCCAGTAATTTGACGTCGCGAATCGTTGACATTTCGACCACGCCGTTTTCGGATTTGGTGGTCGATTCGGTCAGCGTCGCGGGGACGGCACGCTCGGGCCAAAACATTGATGTGACTTGGTCCGTGCGCAACAACGCCGATCGAGCCATTGGAATCACCGATCGAGATTCCTGGACTGATTTTATCTATGTCTCCGACGATCCGACCGGACAGTCGAATTTGCGATTGGTCGGCAGCAGCATTCGTGGCGGCGCACTGGATATCGGCGATTCATATGTGCGAACCCAATCGGTCACCCTGCCGCGGGACGCCGATGGCGACTACTACGCGTTTGTCCGCACCGGCGGGCCCAACGAGTTCCTGTACGACTCGTTGCAACCGGTCGACCAGGGTGGCGGTGGGAACCAAGCAATCAGCGACGCGTTCCCGGTCGAATTTATTCCACCACCAGATGTGGATCTTGTTGTCAGCGAGGTGTCGCTGGGCGGTGCCACCGAGTTTCTTGATGGACAACAGGTCGAGGTGACCTGGACGGTCCTGAACCAGGGCGAAACGAGTGAAACCGGGTGGCGTGACCGGCTGGTGCTGCGATCCACAAACGGCGACTACACGCGAAGCTTCGGTGAATACGTGCGCGCCGATGCACTGGAGTCCGGAAAGTCCTACACCCGCACCGAAGTGATCACGCTGCCCCGGGAAATTGGCCAATTTGAATTCACAGTGGAGGCCGATGTTCGGGGTACTGTTTTCGAAACCAACAACGACAACAACTTGGGCGTCAGCGACGCGTTCTCGCTGAACCTGCGGCCACGACCGGATTTGCGAGTGGAAGTCGATACCGAATATCCGCAAGCGGTGACTGCCGGCGGGGTGATCGATGTTCGCTTTACCGTGCGAAACTTGGGAACCGCCGATACACCCTCGGGTGGTTCACGCTGGAACGACCGCGTATATTTGTCGTCGTCGTCCAGCAGTGTTTCGGGAGCGATCTTGTTGGGCGAAATCGGCAACGGATCGGCACTCGGTTTCAACGGGTCCACCGGTGGATTGGCGACCGAATACGCAACCGAGGCAAGCTTCGCGATCCCGCGTGCGATCTCTGGGAATTGGTTTGTCGTCGTGCAAACCGATGCCCGCAGTCAAGTCGATGAATACCCCAACGACGGCAACAACATCGCGGCCCAGGCGATCGCGATCGATGCCAATCCGGTGCCACCACCGGATCTGGTCGCGACTTCGATTCAGGGCCCGGGCGATACCTTTGATGATTCGAGCATTACGGTTCGTTACAAGGTCGAAAACCGCGGCGTCGGCCCAACGGACCCGGGCTCCTGGACCGACCAAATCTGGCTGACCTTGGGCGAAGACGGTCCAAAACCGGGACGCGGCGATCGTTATTTGGGCGCGGCCAACCATCAAGGTGTGTTGGAAGTTGGCGAAAGCTATGAAGCGGAAGTCACCGTCAACATCCCAACGGGTTTGACCGGGCAGTATTTCTTGACCGTTTACACCGATGGAACCCGCCGTGTTTACGAAGCGGCATTTGCCGAAAACGTCAATCCAAACGCTCCCAACGACCTGGATGGCAACAACTACGCCAGCACGCGTTTGAATGTCCTGCTAACACCGCCAGCGGACCTTCGTGTCGCCGAGGTGATCACGCCGCGGGACGACCAGGGGAACCCGCTGCCGATTGTCGGCGACGAAACCATCACGGTCGCGTGGACGGTGGACAACATCGGCGCCGTGGCGACGGACCGCGAACGTTGGGCCGATGCGATCTACCTTTCCGAAGACGATGAATTTTCGTCGGACGACACCTTGGTGTTTGCCCTGCCGCATGATGGTCGCTTGCAGCCGGGCCAGTCCTACACGACCGAGGCGACGTTCACGTTGCCGCCAACCGCGAAGGGACAACATCTATTCATTCAAACCAATGTCGATCCACGCATCGCGCTGACCGATGAAGCGGAATTCCTGGACGAAGTCAAAGCGGTTTTGTCGCGAATTGAAGAAGCAACCGGGAAACCTCTCGGCGAGGTCATGCTGAGTGATTTGAACCAGTTTACGCAAACCGAATTGCGGGCGATCCTGGCCGGTCCCACGAATCGCCTCGAGACCGTGTATGAGGGGCCCTTTGGCGACAACAACGTCGGTCGCGGTGAAGTGGACGTTCGCGACAAATTAGCGGACCTGACCGTGACCTCGGTCGTCGCGGATGCAACCAGTGTTTCGGGCGAGCCCCTTGATGTTCGTTGGACCGTCGAAAACGTGGGCGACTTTGCAACGGCCGATCGCACCGTCGAGGTCGCGCAATACATCTACCTTTCCAAGGACGAAGTCTTTGATGCATCCCGGGCGGTGTATGCCGGCGCCCAACGACACACGCTTCAGTCGACTCTGGGCCCCGGCGAAACGTTCAACGATCGAATCACCGTTGCGACACCGCCGGGCAGCGAGGGACGTTGGTATGCCCACGTGTTTGTCAACGTGGCGATCAATCGCTTCCGACACCCGGTCTTGAATACGTGGTCGCCGAGCCGTTGGCCCCAATGGATTGATTCACTTGCCGATAAGCCCTGGGAAGATGGCGTCAAGGACAACAACTTCGCGGTATCCAACCCCATCGAAGTGACCTATGCCGAGGCGGACTTGCAAATCACTTCGCTAAGCGCGGTCCCGCAAGCACCCGATTCGGGCGCCCTGGTCGATGTCCGTTACACCGTCAGCAACTTGGGGACCCGGGCGACCCGCACCGACCGATGGACCGACCGACTGTTCATCTCGGCGGACACATCGCTGGATGCGTACGACATTGAAGTGGGCCAATACTCGCATCGCGATGGTCTTGTCATCGGCGGCACGTATGACGCCGAAGTCTCGGTGCGTATGCCCAACAATATCGGCGGCGAGTATCACTTGATCGTGATGACCGACAGCACCTTTGCGACCGGCGGTTTTGGTCGACCGCGAGCGTACCCGGAAGCCGCCGGGCCGACTCGATTGCGCCCCGCGTCCGACCAGGTGGCGGAATTCCAGGGTGAGGGCAACAACGTTGGCAGCCAATCCTTGGACGTCCAATTCGTTCCCGCGCCGGATCTGACTTTGGATTCGTTGACGCACACCGACCGCGTGGAAATCGGACAGGATTTCCAGGTTTCGTACGTCTGGGCAAACGACGGCGGGGCGGTTCCCCCATCCCAAACCCCCTTCAACGATCGCATTTACCTTTCCCGCGATCGATTCTTGGACCCATCGGCGGACCACTACGTTAGCCAAGTCCGCCGCAACGAAGCACCGGCGGCCGGTAGCAGCGGGACCATCGACTTGGACCTGCGGCTGCCACGAGGCTTGGTCGGGGATTACTACGTCATCGTGACCACAGATATTCCCGCGGCCAGTCGTCCGGATGGCGAAGTGATCGAGACCGACGAGGACGACAACGTTCGCGTCAGCGATCTGCCGATGCTGATTGTCGCGCCACCGCCTTCGGATTTGCAGATCACCAGCATCCTGGCATCGGCGTCTTCACAGGTCGGCGACATTGCCACGGCGTCCTGGACGGTCGAAAACCAGGGCGACGTCGTCGCGCGGGCACGCATCGCCGATGCCGTCTATCTTTCGGCCGACAACGTCTGGGATATCGGCGACAAATTGCTCGGTCAGGTCGAAGCCGATTTTGTTCGCACGCTGCAGCCGGGACAAAGTTATTCGGCGGAATTGAACTTCGAAATTCCTCCGGTGCTTCCCGGTGACTACCGGATCATCGTTCGCACCGACATTTTTGATGACGTTGTCGAAGGTGAAAACAATCGCAACAACACGCTGCCGTCGCCCGATGCGGTTTCGGTAACGGTTCCCACACTGCGTTTAGACGTGCCGCTTAGCGAACAATTGGCGACCGGAGTGTCGCGTTTGTTCGAACTTCCGACGGAGCCGGGACAAACGATTCGCGTGGCGCTGGACAGCATCAATGACGTCGGCTCGCACGAACTGTATGCCGCCCACGAGCGTTTGCCGACATCGTTCGACAACGACGCGGCTTACCAAGGCTATTTGCGTCCCGATCAAAACCTGTTGATTCCCGAAACACTCGGCGGCAACTACTACGTGCTGGCCCGAGCCGGGGTGCGCACGGATTTGACCGACGAGCGTGATCCACGTGCGCGTCAGGAATATCCGGTCCGCATGTCGGCCTCGCGAATTCCGTTTGGCATCACCCGCGTGACGCCCGATTCGGGTGGCGATGATCGTTACGTCACAATGACCATCAATGGGGCGGAATTTCCACCCCAGGCGGCCGTCCGTTTGGTCCGTCCGACGCTTGCCGAAATCGCCCCCGTCTCCGTTACCCGAGTCGACGCGACACGCATCATCGCGGTTTTCGATCTGCGCGATGCACCGCACGGTTTGTACGACGTTCAAGTCCTGCACCCGGACGGCCGCGTTGCGGTCCAGCCCTATCGTTTTCAAGTCGAATCGGCCGATCCATTGGCGGTCAACGTGGGCGTCGGCGGCCCGGGACAGATCGATTTGGGATCGACCGGTGCCTACGGGATTCCCGTCGAGAACTTAAGCAATGTCGATATCCCGTACACGATCATCGAATACGCATTCCCGAACGTCGAAAATAACAGCGACTTGATCGACGGCCCGGCGATCCAGTTCGAAACCGGACTTCGAGACGACCTGCACGTGATCGCGCCGCTGTTCGATTCGATCAGCACATTCGACTTTGGCGAAATCGAACCGGAACTGAATCTTGACGGCGTCCTGACCGGACGCGCGATCGCGATCGACTTGCCCGCTTCGGGCGTGACGGAAATCGGATCGTTGATCACGATTTATCCCGGACTGGCTGAAAAATTGGAGGAAGATCCCGACTTCCTAAACAACTTGCTGCCCGGCCAATTGGAAGATCTGGCGTTTGACTTTTACGTTGCCGCCGCCGCGACGCCGATGACCAGCGCGGAATATATCGATTACCAACTCGGCGAGGCCGAGCGGTTGCGGCAGGCGATCCTGGCGGATGCCGAAGCTCCCGCGGACTTCGCGTCGATCGCGGCCGATGAAGTCGTCTTTGGCGATCTGTTTTTGCAATCGCTCGCGAATCTAGGTCTCCTACGCGAAGAGGATACACCCCCGACGGCGACGCCCAGCAGCGACAACGTCAACGCATTCTTCAATTTGATTGGGGCAATGATCAATGGGGATGCCGGACAAAACATTTTGGCCGATGTGGGAACCGATTTGGTTTCCGCCGGAAGCGAATTGCGGGCTCTGATCAACAAGCTGCGCGGCTATTACGGACACACCGAAGATGTGTTTTCCGGTGGCGACGTCGGCAACCGTGATGATTTCGATTTGCGGCTTTCCAATCCGACGTCATTTGTGACGTACACGCTTCGCGCCGGACCGCCGGAAGAATTGATCGGTGAAATTGCGGACGAATTGGTGTTCGATACCGGCGACTTGGGGTCGGCGATTAGTCCGGATGTGTTCGTTGATGGCCCGGACGGATTTGGCGAAGATGTCGATGTGCCGATCGCGACGCCGCTGCCCTACTCAGTCACCGCGACCTTCCCGGCCGAAAGCAATCAAGCGGCGCAAGAAATCCGCGTGCTCGTGCCGCTGGACGACACGCTGGACGAACGCAGTTTCCAATTGACGGACATTCGCTTGGGTGACCGGACGATTCCGCTGCCGCCAGGACGACCATCCTTTGTCGGCGAATTCGATTTCTTTCAAAGCGACGGATACGTTTTGCAGGTCACCGCGGGTGTGGATGCGACCAGCCGCGTCGCCAGCTTTTTGATCCGCGCCGTGGACCCGCGCGATGGTTTGCCGCCGGCCAGTCCCGCAATCGGTCTGTTGTCGCCGGGCGAATCCGTTCGCGTCGGATATTTTGTCGCCGCCAACCAAACCGCCGCGGCCGGGCAGGACGAATCCGAACGAGCGATCTTGCGAACCGGCGACGTGATCGAAACCACAGCCCGTGTGACCTTTAACGACGACGCGAGCTTGGATTCCGATGCGGACACGGTTCGCTTGGATGCGCTTGCACCGACGTCGTCGTGGACCGTCACGCCCATCAGTGGCAATCGATACCGGGTTTCTTGGACGGCAAGCGACGACGATGGCGGCAGCGGCGTCGCGGATTATTCGTTGTTGGTGTCTCGTGATGGCGGGACGCGTTTTCGCAGCGTGCTGTACCGAACCGAAGAAACCGAAGCGATCTACCAAGCCGGTGATGGTGAAACGCCGCAGTTCTTGGTCCGCGCGATCGACGCAGCGGGCAACATCGAAGCGGTCGCCGCCGGCATTCGGGTGCCGCGTTTGGTCGCCGGCATCAACTTGGGTGGCGTTTCGCCGAGCACGATCGTGCTACCGACGCCGTTGTCGCAAGCGGAACCGGAAACCGATGCCAGTGTCGCCGATCGACTGTTCGACGAAGCCGCACTGGGCATTGCGTCACGCACGTCGGCATCGCGACCGGCCGCGTTCACCCGCGTGCTTCGCCCGCTTGCCGCCGAACGCTTTGTCACGCTGCCGGGAAACTCGGGTGCAGGCATCGGTTCGCTGGCGCTCGCGGTCGCGCCGAGCGGCCGGGTGTTTGCCAGCGGTGGCGCGGGCCGCAACGAGTTATTTGTGATCACCGGCGATGTTGCGGTCAGGCTAAACGGCTACGACCGCACCGACCCGATCTATGATTTGGCGTTCGACGCCGCCGGCCAGCTTTGGGCGACCACCGGCGGTTTGGAACTGCTGCAACTGGACCCAAGCAGCGGCGCGGTCCTCGATCGCATCGGAGGCGGTATTTCGCTGGGACTCGCGGCCATCCCCGGTGAAACGGCGATGTATGTTTCCACCGTGTCCGGGATTTCTCGATTGGATACCGCGACCCGGACCTTGACGCCTTTCAGCGATGTGCGTGTCGACGCGATGGCGGTTGCGGCCGACGGAACGTTGTACGCGACGCAGTGGCCCGGCGACGAGCGGTCCGGGAATGATCAGAGCGACGATGCGATCTTGCGTATCGATTTCCGTGGACGGGCCGAAATCATCGCCAACGTCGAAGGCGGCGCTGAATCGCTCGCGATCGGGCCGGCCGACACCATCTACGAAGGTGCACTGCTGGTTGGGCACGAAGCGTTTGGACGGATTTCGGTCGTCGATCCTTTGTCGCTGCGGCAAGTCGAAATCGCCCAGGGCGCCGGCGGCCGCGTCGAAAACATCGCCGTGCTTCCCGATGGCCGTTTCCTGGTCACCTCGGGCGAACAAATCGATCGCTTCTTTACCGTCGCGGCGCCGCGCGTGATTGACACCATCATTCGCGATGGCGGCAACCGCGCCGCACTGGTGTTTGATGTTGGCTTGAACGCCGAAGGGGAATTTGATGAAGCCAGTGCTCGGACTGCGGAAAACTATTCGATCCGCAATCTGGAAACCGGACAATTGGTTTCGATCGGTGCGGTTCGCTACGATACCCAGTCGCGGACCAGCGAGTTGCTTTTTGAAACGCTCGCGCCGGCGGAATACGAACTGACCGTCGCGCCCAGCATTGAAAGCGAGCAGGGTATCGAAATCGGTGGCAACGGTTTTGCCACCACGTTCCGTGTGTTCGAAGACGTTTCGCTTTCAACGGGAATCTCATTCACCAACACGCGGATCAATCGGAAAGACGGCACGCTGCAATTTGATGTCGTCGTTCATAACACGGCGGACTTTGACATCGCCGGGCCGATCAATATCTTCTTCAACGATCCGACCGCGCCGCTGCCCAATGACGGTTCGGTGGTGTTCTTTGGAAACGACGGTGCACCCGCGAATGCGGACGGCTTCCAAATTCTTGGGGACGGTACAACGCTAGCCGCCGGGACGACTTCGGCGGCCCAAACAGTGACCTTTTCCAATCCGAATTTGGTTGACCTCAGCTTCGATGCTCGGGTACTGGCGTCGCTGCCGGCCAATCAATTGCCCGAGTTTGATACCGATCCGAACACCGGCGCGAGCACGGGCCAGCGGTACGAATATCAAGCTAATGCGAATGATCCCGATGGGTCCAGTGTGCGATACGTTTTGGCACGCGGTCCCGAGGGCGCCCAAGTCGATTCCGCGACTGGCGAAGTGTCGTGGCAACCGAATGTCGGTGCCACCGCCGACCCCGACTTCGAACTGCGAGCGTACGATTCACGCGGCGGGTTCCGCCGCCAGGTTTGGACCGTTGACCTTTCGGGTGCCAATCGGGCTCCGATTTTGGCGGACATCGAAAACGTATTCGCCCGCGAAGGGGATCTGATCGAAATTCCGTTTAGTGGCTTCGATCCGGATGGCGATGACTTGTTCTACTTCGCCGATGGACTGCCGGCCGGCGCGGTGTTGGATGCGAACAGCCAAACGCTCCGTTGGCGGCCCGACGGGGATGCGGCGGGCATTTATACCGGCATTTCGTTATCAACCAGTGACGGCTTTGTCGAAACGTCTTTGACTTTTGACATTGTCGTTGCCAACGCGAACGTTGCTCCGGTGCTTCGACCGGTGACGGATCGTACCATCAACGAAGGCGATACGTTGACGTTTGCCCTATCGGCCGAAGACGCCGACGGTGACAGCCTTTCCTATTCCGCATCGCTGCTACCGCCGGGCGCGTTCCTGGAACCAAGCTCCGGCCGATTCACTTGGACACCGGGCTTCAATCAACACGGTGTCTATGAAATCGGCTTCCGCGCCGATGACGGCAGCTCCATTGCCGAACAAACGATGACGCTGACGGTCCAGAATATCAACGGACAAGTTGAATTCCCCAGCATTGGTGAATTCCAAATCTTTGAAGGCCAACCGTTCGCGCTTCGCGTCGCGGCCGGGGACCCGGAATTCCCGCTGGCCCCCGTCGATCCGGTCGTGACCACCGACGACTTCTTTATCGACTACGAAGCCTTTCTACCGGAACTGGATTACCAAATTGTCGGGCTGCCCGACGGTGCCGTTTTTGATCCCGAACGTCAGTTGTTGACGTGGACGCCCGCGTTCGACGCCACCGGCGACGATGCAGTTCGTCGCTTTGAGATTGACTTCACCGCGACCGACGATGGCGACGGTACCGGTCTTGCCACGTCCGACACGGTGACCGTGACCATTGAAGTCTTGGACGCGAACTTTGCGCCCGAAATCACCGCGGTCCCCAACACGATCTTGGCCGTCGGTGAATCCCTGCAGCTTCCGATCACGGCCGTCAATCCGGACGGCGGACCGCTGTCGCTGGAACTTCAATTCGGCCAGGCCAGCCGATTGCCCGAATACGCATCGTTTGTCGATAACGGTGATGGCACCGGTGTTTTGAATTTGACGCCGCAACCGGGCGACCGTGACGACGTTCGTGTGACCGTCACCGCACGTGAAACGACGGGCGAATTGCCACTGGAATCGAGCACCGAATTTATTTTGGGCATCACCAGCGCCAACGAACCGCCGGTGATGAATCCGGTTTTTGATTCGGTCGCGGTGACCGGCCAGTCTTTCGTTGTCGATCTATTTGTCAGCGATGCCGATCAAGACGATTTAACGTTTTCCGCGACGGGTCTTCCCGCTGGGGCGACGCTCACGCCGTCGAGTGTCTACGGGCGGGCGACTTTGGAATGGACGCCAACGGCCAGCGACATCGGCTCGCTCGACATCACGCTTTCGGTGACCGATACCGGCAATGACGGTATCGGCGACGTGCTTTCG
Organism: Planctomycetota bacterium; assembly: GCA_039201055.1. Taxonomy (GTDB): domain Bacteria; phylum Planctomycetota; class Planctomycetia; order Pirellulales; family Pirellulaceae; genus Rubripirellula. Next base: position 12,304 of record JBCCRW010000150.1, read on the forward strand.
GATTCGCAAAGTTTCCGCATCACGGTTCGTGACACCAACGTGCGTCCCGAATTGGATCCGATCGGTTCACAAACGATCGTCGAAGGCCAGGTACTAACGTTGACACCGGAGGCGAGTGACGCCGACGGGGATCGCGTGTCATTCCGTGCGGCACGAATCGAAGACGGGTCAATCGTCTCGCTGCCAAGTCGAGTCGACTTTGATCCGGAAACAGGGCGATTTGAATTCTCGCCCGGATTTGATGACGCCGGGGACTACCGCTTTCGCATCACGGCGACCGATGGGTTCGGTTCACGCAGCGAAGACATCTTGGTCAACGTGACCGAAACCAA